>JBJKRV010000522.1:0-11328 GCA_046704465.1 Opitutaceae bacterium
GGCAGCGAGCCGGTGATGAGCTGCATGCTTTGGACAAAGCGCGGGTCGAGTTCGAGGCCGAAACCCGAGATTCCCTCGGGCAGCAGCACATCGTTGATGCGGTACTGCAGGTTGGCATGCTCGCCACGGACATGCAGGTCGCCGTTGGCCGCGGAATCCTGGGCGACGCCCGGCGCCTGGAGGATGATCTGGTTGAACGGGGCATTGGAGCCCAGGGGCTGGAACGAAATCTGGGCGCTGCTGAACGAGAAGGTGGAGGCACCGAGGCTGGGGACGATGTTGTCACGGGCCTGGTCGAGCGCCGAGGTGGTCACCACCATTTTGTCCATCGCAATGGGAGCCTGATTTGGGCTCGCATCGGCGGCGGACGGAGGGGAGTCCGCAGCGGCGGGCGCCGCTGCGGCGAGGATGCAGATGACAGATACAAGAAGTCGTGCGGACATGGTAGGTCTGTGATTGATGGCACAGGGAAAACCGACGGGCCGTCGGAACGGCCCGTCAACGCGATCAGGCGGCGGGCGCGCACGTCCACCGCGGCGAGTAACTTCAACGCCTCCATCCCCGGGCGGCCCGCGGGCGGGGAGCAGGCGGAAGCGAGGGGCGCGCCACGCCGGACATTCCGGCAGCGGGTGCACCGTGGCGTTCCACCTCGCCGACGCCACGATCAGGCTGACGGCGGCAACGGCGCCGACCAGACCGTGATGAAACAGAGTAATGGCACATTCGTGCCCCGGCTTGTCGGCGTCCGGATGGAGCCAGCGGTGAAGTTGGGGGCTGGCGGACAGGACCGCCAGCGTCAGCACCAGCGCAACTCCGCCCACCGCCACCAGACGGTGGACCCACGCCGGGAGAAACTGAAATCGGGCGTGGGCGGTTGTCATCCGGCGTCTCCAGTCCCCCATTTTGCCAGACGTGTCAAGCCGCGCCGGCCTCGAGATTGGAGGACGACAAGTCGTCCCGGATCTGCTAGGTGTCGCAGTCACCCAGCTGCCATGACCTCGCTCACCCTGAAGCAAATCATCCCCGTCATCCAGACGGCGATCGGGCCGGTGATCCTGATCTCCGGAGTCGGCCTGTTGCTCCTGTCCCTGACCAACCGTCTGGGACGGATCGTCGACCGGTCGCGGTCGCTCGCCCGGGAATTGCCGGCGGCGGCCGATGCGGAACGTCCCCACCTGTCGGCGCAGTTGCCGGTGCTTTACCGCCGTGCCCGGATCCTGCGCCTGGCGATCATCCTCTCCACCACCAGCGTGCTTCTCGCCGCCCTGCTGGTCATCTTCCTGTTCCTCGGGGCCGTGCTGCATTGGGAGGTGGCGCCGCTGGTGATCGGCTGCTTCATCCTGTGCATGGCGACGCTCATCGCCTCCCTGTTCGCGTTCCTGCTGGAGTTGCAGGCCTCGCTGCGCGCCCTGCACATCGAGCTGATCCGCGCCGGGCTGAAGGGAGACTAGCCGGAGCGACCGGGCGTCAGCGGACGGTGCGGAGCTGGATGCTGTCCACCAGCCGGTCCTGGGAGAGGATGTCCGTGGCGATGATCAGCTTGTCGCCGGCGACGACCCTTCCGACGTGTTTCAGGTGGTGAATCGCGTTTTCGATCGTGATGTCCGGATCGTTGGAGAACGCCATCTGAAAACCTTCGACCGCCCGCATCAGACGCAGTTGCCGCAGCGTGGTCAACGAGGGCGTGAAGGCCAGAATCATGGCCTGACGCGGACGCATGGCGGCGAGCCCCTGGGCCATGAAGCCCTGGCGGGTGAAGGTGAGGAGCATCGAACCGGGCAGTTCATTGGCCAGCACGACGGCGGAATGCAGCAGCTTCACCTTGTCGCCACCGAGGCTGACGGGGTCGAGTACCACGTCCGGTTCGTTCTCCTCCGTACGCCGGGCGATCTTGTCGAGCACCTCCACGCATTCCACCGGGTGGCGCCCGACGGTGGTCTCGCCGGACAGCATGACGCAGTCGGCCCGCTCGCCGACGGCGTTGGCGACGTCCGTGATTTCGGCACGGGTGGGGATGGGCTGGTTGATCATCGACTCGAGCATGTGGGTGGCGATGATCACCGTCCGTCCGTGATACAGGCAGGCCTCGACGGCATGGCGTTGGATCATCGGCAATTCCTCAAACGGGCATTCGATGCCAAGGTCGCCCCGGGCCACCATCAGGGCGTCACATGCGCGGACGATCTCGTCGAGGTTCGCAATGGCGGATTGGTCTTCGATCTTGGCCACGATCCGGATGCGCGAATTGTGACCGCGGAGGAATTCCCGGAGACCCTCGATGTCGGCGGCGGTCCGGACAAAGGAAAGGGCCAGCAGGTCGATGCCCTCCTCGAGTCCGATGGTGGCATCCCGGCGGTCTTTTTCGGTGAACGACGGGAGGTTGACGGTGACCCCCGGCAGGTTGATGTGGCGGCGGGAGGTGAGCTGGCCTGGAACCAGCACCCGGCAGCGGATATGGGCGTCCTTTTTTTCCAGAACCTCCAGGCGGATGAGGCCGTTGTCGACCAGGACGGTGTCGCCCTGATTGATGTCCTTGATCAGATCCTTGTAGTTCACGTCGACCGACCGCACCTCTTCGGTGCTCTCACTCGGTCCGGAGGGCTTGACGGTGAAATCGAAGATTTCGCCCGGCTTCAATTCGATGGGCGCGGCGAGGTCTCCGGTGCGGATTTCCGGTCCCTTGATGTCCATCATGATGGCGATCTCGCGGCCCGAGCGTTGCGAGACGGCGCGGATTCGCCGGATGATTTGACGCGTCCAATCGTGGGACGCGTGTGCCATATTGATCCGACAGACATCGGCGCCCGCAAGAATGACCTTTTCCAAGGCTTCTTCGCTCTCGGTGGCGGGTCCGATTGTAAAGATGATTTTGGTGCGACGGTATGATTGAGGCATAGATGGCCAGTTGGAGTATGCGGTACGCCGCCCGGGAATCAAATCCGGTTCCTGCGCCTCGGCGAGGGCACAGGCTGAATCCAGGCAACTTCCGCCCGAACGGACCTGCCGGGACCGTCGGGCTCAGAAATCGAAGAAGGGTGTTCCCGTGCCCGGCGCGACGATCGAAAATCCGCACCGCAAGGCCCCGAGGACATCCGCGCAGGCAAGTTCGACCGCCGCGAGGCTGTTGCAGTCCCGGCTGAGGTGCGCGAGGAAGACGTGCCGCCAGCGGGGAGAGGGGATTGAAGCGAGAAGCTCGCGCGCCCGGTCGTTGGAAAGATGACCGTGACGCCCGCCGATGCGCTGCTTGACCGACCACGGCCGCTTGGCGTCGGCTTTCAGCATCTGGGGGCAGTGGTTGGCCTCGATCACCAGCACATCGGCCGCACGGATATGCTCACGGATGTGGTGCGGGGCATGACCGAGATCGGTGAGCCAGGCCAGGCAGTGGCGCGGCGTGAGCAGGTCGCCGTCGCCGTGCGCGAACAGGAACGCCACGGGGTCGCGGGCGTCGTGAGGCACGGAGAAGGACTCGATCTCCAGGTCGCGGAAATGGAAGCGGGTACCGGTTTCAAAAAATTGCCAGTTGGGACGGTATTTCAGGCCGGCCTGAACGGCCTGGGCGGTGGCGCGGTTGGCAAACACCCGGATACCGGCGTGACGGGCCAGGCCGCTGAGGCCGGCAGCATGGTCGCCATGCTCGTGGGTGAGGAAGATCCCGTCGATGCGCTCCAGCGATTCGCCCATTACGCCGAGGAGTCCGGCCAGCCGCCGGGCGGAAAAGCCGGCATCCACGAGGACACGCGTCTGCGGAGTCTCCAGCAGGGCGCAATTGCCGTCGCTGCCGCTGCCGAGGATGCAAAAGCGCATGCCCATATCCGCACGATGGAATGGCCTGGGTCTCGGGGGTGGCAAGGGGTTTCTGGTGCGCAATCGGCCGATTCGGCCGCGTGGCGTGCAACTGGCGGGCGTGCCGCCGTGTCCTGCGGTGCAGTCCGCCCGATGGTCCGGGATTATGGCATCGATCACTCTTGCGAATATTCCTCCCGCACCCGAGCCTTGCTTGCCTTGATCGCCGCCCTGCGCCAAAGCTGTCCGTTCCCCGGAACCCTTTCAGCATGACCTCCTCTCCGACTTCCACGACCCCGGCTGCGCCAATCGGAGCCGTCCGACGCCGGAAATCACGCCGCCGTCTCCTGCTTGTCATTGCCGTCGTGTTGGTGGGCGGCCTGATCACCGCCGCGATCATCCGGGGACGGCACGCCGTCAAGCCCACGCCGGTCACGCTGGCCAAAGCCGCGATCCGGAACCTGACCCATGTGGTGACGGCCACGGGCAAGGTGCAGCCCGAGACCGAGGTCAGCATTTCGCCCGAAGTGGCCGGCGAACTCATCGCGCTGCCCTTCAAGGAGGGCCAGTACGTCAAGAAGGGCGACGTGATCATGCGGATCAAGCCGGACTTCTACGCGGCGCAAGTCGACCAACAGGAGGCCGCGTTGGCTTCAGCCCAGGCGGCCAGCCTTCAGGCCAAGGCCAATCTCGACAAGGCCACCGAGGATTACCGCCGGGCGGACGAGCTCTTCAAGAAGAAGCTGCTTTCCGATGCCGATTATGCCACGGCCAAGACGGCCCTGGAAGTGGGGCGCGCCAATTACGAGGCCTCCCAGGCGCAGATCCGGCAGACCGAGGGTGCCTTGAGCCAGTATCGCGACATGCTCCAGAAGACCACGGTTTATGCGCCGATGGACGGCACGATCACCGTGCTCAACAGCGAGGTGGGCGAGCGGGTGGTCGGCACCGGCCAGTTTGCGGGCACCGAGGTCATGCGGATCGCCGATCTCAATCACATGGAGGTGCGGGTGAAGGTGAACGAGAACGATATCGTCAACGTCAAGCTCGGCGACCACACGGTCATCAGCGTCGACGCGTTTCCGGACCGCAAGTTCAACGGGACCGTGAGCGAGATCGGCAGCTCGGCGCTGACCACCGGCGGCTCCGGGAGCAACCAGTCGGCGCTGGCCGAATCGGCGTCCGACGAGGTGACCAACTTCCTCGTGCGCATCCGGATCAACGATCACGAACCGCGCCTGCGTCCGGGCATGAGCGCCATCGCCGACATCGAGACGCAGACGGTGAACAATGTGGTCGCGGTGCCCATCCAGAGCGTCACGGTGCGGGCCGAGAGCGGAAAGACCGCGGAGGAGCTCCAGGAACAGCGCGCCAAGGCCGCCAAGGAACGCACCGGCAACGAGCTCAATGTGGCCCAGGAGCGGAAAGAGGCGCGACGCGAACGCGAGGAGCTGCGACGGGTGGTCTTTGTCCGCCAAGGAGATACGGTCCGGATGCGGACGGTCGAGACCGGCATCTCGGATGACACCTATATCGAGATCAAGCAGGGGATTAAGCCGGGCGAAGAGGTGGTTTCCGGCAGCTACGCCGCGATCAGCCGCCTGCTCAAGGACGGATCAAAGATCGTGATCGAGAAACCTCCGGCGCAGAACAACCTCTGAGCGGCTTCGACTCGCTGCCCCATGATTCCGCCAGCGCCTCCTGCTCCATCCGCGCCGCGGGTTGTCCGCCCGCGGGGAGCCTTGGTGATCGACATCTCGGGTGTCACCAAGCTCTACCGCATGGGGGAGGAAACCATCCACGCCCTGCGCGGCGTCGCGTTGCAGGTGCATCGCAACGAATACCTGGCAATCATGGGACCTTCGGGAAGCGGCAAGTCGACCTTGATGAACATGCTCGGCTGCCTCGACACGCCGACCAGCGGGAGCTACCTCTTCAACGGCCGGGACGTTTCGATCATGACGGACGACGAACTGGCCGGCATTCGCAACCGCGAGATCGGTTTCGTGTTTCAGACGTTCAATCTGTTGCCGCGCTCGACCGCGCTGCACAACGTCGAGTTGCCGCTGATCTACGCCGGCATGGCGCCGCTGGAACGCCAGGCGCGGGCGCGGGAGGCGCTTGACAACGTGGGATTGGGCGACCGGATGATGCACCGGCCAAATGAGCTGTCGGGAGGCCAGCGGCAGCGGGTGGCCGTCGCGCGGGCCCTGGTCAACCGGCCGTCGATCATCCTCGCGGACGAGCCCACGGGCAACCTCGACTCCAAGACCGGGGAGGAAATCATGCAGCTCTTCGATCACCTTTACCATCAGGGCAACACCATCATCGTCGTGACCCACGAGGAGGACATCGCCCGGCACGCCCGGCGCGCGATCCGCCTGCACGACGGCCTGATCGAGAGGGACTGGATGACCGACGCTTGACGGCCGGATTTCCGCCTGAACCCCATGAAGGCTCTGGTTCGCCTCTGGTACGAGATCGTCGAGTCCTTCCGGATCGCGTGGGCACAGATCCGCGCCAACCGGATGCGCTCGGCTTTGACGGCGCTCGGAGTGATCATCGGCATTGTGGCGGTCACCCTGATGGGCACGGCGATCCGCGGAATCGACACGGGATTCGAGAACAGCCTCGCCATGCTCGGCAACGACGTGCTGTACGTGCAGAAATGGCCCTGGCGGCATGTCGAAGACTGGTGGAATTACGCGGACCGGCCGGCCATCCAGGTCGAGGATGCCGCCAAGCTGAACCGGATCATCGCCGCCACACCGAACTCGTTACTGGATGTCGCCGTGCCGGTGGTGGGGCGCACCACCTCGGTGAAGGCCGGCGGAAACCGGGTGGACGGCGTCTATGTCTTCGGCACCACCGCAGCCTACGCCCGGATCACCGGAGTCGACTACAAGGAGGGGCGTCTGTTCGACGAGATGGAGGCCACGGCCGGCCATGCGGTCTGCGTCCTCGGCTATGACGTGGCGGAGGCGCTGTTTCCCGGACGGTCGGCGCTCAACCAGACGGTCATCGTCGGCGGCCACCCGTGCCGGGTCATCGGCGTGTTTGCCCGCCAGGGGGAGTTTCTCGGCCTTTTCAGCTTCGACAAACAGCTCGTCATGCCCGTCGACGCCTTCCGGAGGATGTTTGGCACCCGGCGTGGCGCGGAACTGCGGGTCAAGGTCAAGAACAAGGCGCTCTTGCTGGAGGCCAAGGACGAACTGACGGGCGCAATGCGGCGGGTGCGGGGCCAGCTGCCGGGCGAGCGCGACAATTTCAGCATCAACGAGCAGCAGGCGTTCAAGGCGCAACTCGATCCCATTACGAACGGCATTGCGATCGCGGGACTGTTCATCACCGGGCTGTCGCTGTTCGTCGGGGCGATCGGCATCATGAACATCACCTTCGTGAGCGTGAAGGAGCGCACGAGGGAGATCGGGACCCGGAAGGCCTTGGGAGCCCGGCGGCGCACCATTCTCCTGCAGTTTTTGATCGAGGCGGTGGCCATCTGCCTGATTGGCGGCGCCGTGGGGATGGCGATCGCCTACGGTCTGTTTGTTGTCATCCACGGGCAGATGCCGAATTTTCCCGTCCGGTTTTCGCCCAATCTGGTCGTCGTCAGCATGCTCGTCTCAGTCGTCACCGGAGTTCTCTCCGGGTTCGCGCCCGCCTGGGGTGCATCCCGGCTCGATCCCGTTGTGGCCCTGCGTTACGAGTGAAGCGGGATGATCGCCGATATCTGATTCCTGACCCGTCAATCGCATGACCACCCGACAACCGAAGCACCGAAACCGCCTGGCTGGCAGCCGCGTTCGTCCCGTGGGCGGTGACCAGCGGGCAGGGGCAGGGAGAGAGTGTCGCCGCGAATCTTCCACGGTCCCCTCCCGGGTCGGACCAACCGGCGCGTAAGCCGAATCCCAATCTCTGACCATGCCTCTGGGCGAAATTCTGCGGATCGCGTTGGCATCGCTGGGCGTGAACAAGCTCCGGTCGGCCCTGACGATGCTGGGCATCACGATCGGCGTGTTCTCGGTCATCGGGGTGATGACGACGGTGACCGCGCTGCGCAGCTCCATCGAAACGGGGCTCAGCTTCCTCGGCACGAATTTCTTCCAGTTCGCCAAGTATCCGACCGGACTCTCCGGCGGGACCAATCGCCGCGAGATCCGCATGCGCCGCGACATCACCCTGGCGGAGGCAATGCGGTACAAGGAGTTGATGGCCGGCGCTGCAGACGTGGTTTGCCTGAAGGTGTTCGATTACGGTGGCGGCCAGGCGGTCTACAAGAATCGCGAAACGCCGCCGGGACTCACCTTCGTGGGGACCAACGAGTATTTCACGAACGCCAACCAGTACACCATCAAACTGGGGCGGAATCTCCGGGCCGAGGACATCGAGATGGCGCGGCCGGTGATCGTCATTGGAAACAACATCGTGGAGAAGCTGTTCCCTTCCGAGTCCCCCCTGGGCAAGACGATCAGAATGAAGGATCGGGCCTATGTGGTGGTGGGGACCTTCGAAGCCAAGGGCACATCGTTTGGACAGAGCCAGGATGACATCGCGATCATTCCGATCACCCGCTTCCTGAGCGATTTCGGCGCCGAGGGCCGCACCATCAACATCGCAACCGAGGCTCCCAATCATCTCCTCTACAACGAGACGATCGACCGGGGGATCACCGCGATGCGGGTGGTGCGCGGCCTGAAGCCGGAGGACAAGGACGATTTCTCACTCTATTCCAACGAGTCGTTGCTGGCCGCCTTCGGCAAGGTGGCCAATGTGATCGCGGCGGGCTCGTTTGTCATCAGCGTCATTGCGCTGCTTGCGGCCGGGGTGGGGATCATGAACATCATGCTGGTCAGCGTCACGGAGCGCACCCGCGAGATCGGCATCCGCAAGGCGATCGGGGCGCGAAAGCGGTCGATCCTGACGCAGTTTCTGATCGAATCGGTGACGATTTCCCTGCTGGGAGGGCTGGCGGGAATCGTGCTCGGCGTCGCGTGCGGCGATCTTCTGGCGCTGTGGATGAAGGCGACCGCGGTCATTCCGTGGAACTGGACGGTGCTCGGGCTGATCGTGTGTTCGGGGATCGGGGTCGGCTTCGGATTCTACCCCGCCTGGAAGGCCGCGTCGCTCGATCCCATCGAAGCGCTGCGGTACGAATGAGCACGCCGCCGGGCCGACCGACGGGGCGGAGCCTGGACGACGATGCGCCGGCAAATCAGCCGCGGCGGATTTCGGAGCCCTGAAACCGCACCTGAAGACGATACACCTTCTTCGTCCGGCAAGTGACCAGGCCCGTGCCCGGATCGACCTTCTCCGGGATCTCGATATGGTGCACGTCGGCCACGGCGTGAAAACCGCGCTCGGAGAAGACGTCGATGAGCATCGACAGGGCGGAGGGCTGGTCGAGCAGGGGATCCTCGGTGTTGATCAAGGCCATTCCCGAAATTGCGTGGCGCTTGATGATCGGCATCATCTTGGTCCCGATGAAGGTGATCACCTTTTCGAAGAGCTCGGCGTGCTCGAATTCATAGGCGTCCAGCCGCCGCACCAGCTCCTGGCGGGCATGGACTCCGATTTCGCCGGCCAGCGGGATCGACCGCAGCCGGTCGAACGTGCGGGGATCGAGTTCCAGCGAGCTCTGGTACTGGAGCTCGGTGAGAATGTTGTATTCGACCTCTTGAAACGAACCCTGGGCGTCGACGTAATGATAATGGAAAAGGTCGCGCAGCGACTGGAGCGCCTCCCACGTCTGCTCCTTGAACACGCGATACCGCCGGCGGGCGAGGGTGGCGTCGTAATCGGTGGCGCGTTCCTCGAGCCGCTCGCCGATGCCCGAACGACGCACTTCGTCATTGTGCTGCCGCACCTGCCGCCCGCGCTTGAGCTGGCGCTCGACCGAGGTCTTCTCGTCGACGAACAGCACCATGATGGGAATCGTGGGCTGGCGGAAATGGATGCGGAGCGGCGTCGTTGCGAACTCCCGCCACAGGGCCTGCATCCGATCCACGAGGAGCTTCAGGCATTCGACCTGGACCTTGGTGCGGGGGAAGCCGTCCAGAATGCACCCGTCGCGATACTCCGGTTCGAGGAGATGCCGCAGGACGATGCCGACGACCTCGCGGTCGCCGACCATATAGCCGGCGTCCTTCTTTTGGCGCGCCTCGGGAGAGTCGAGCAGGGCGCTGACCACGATCGGCGGACAGGTGAGGCCGCGCGCCTTGAGAATGAAGGCGGTGTTGGTACCCTTGCCGGCGCCCGGCGCGCCCCCCAAAAGGATGATTTCCTTGGGGAAACGGAGGTTCTGGATTCCGATCTCGGCCTCGAGACCCTCCCACACGGCCTCGAAGATCAGTTGCGCATCCTTGATCTCCAGGTCAGCTACCCTCGGCGGAACGGTACCGGACCCGGCGGGACCGCCGGACTCACCGGCTGCTGGAGCAGGAGGTGGCATGGTTTGCGGAAGAATTTGCGCGGAAGAAGGAAGGAATCGCCACAGTGGGCCCGTGCCTGGCGTGGATCGGGTTTTGGGGCGGCAACGACGTCAGAGATAGCAGGGTGCGTTCGGGCTCGTCGATATGTATTTGCTGAACTCATCCCATTTGCCGTCGACGATTACGCGCGGAAATGACGCGCGTTTGAACGACAGTCGGCGGCCAGTTCCAACCTGCCAACGCATCGGAAGATAAACGTGACCCGCATTCGGAGGCGCGCGACGAGATGCCGCTGGGCCGTCGCCGCGTTCACATCGGGCGAACGGGGGGTTCGTCAAAGTTGTGGGAACCTCAGAAATGAACTCAGGTCTTGCACTCACGTACCTTTTGGATTCATTCAATCTTTCCCGATGATTCAGCGACGCGGACCAGAGCAATATCGCGAATCCTTGATACCGACGGCGGAGGCGAGACGTCACTTTGTACAATTCCCGGACTGCGAGCCGTTGCCCAACGGCGCTTAAGCAGGTCGGGATGTTAGTTGAAGCTGGACTTGGCGGGGTCGCCGTAAGGCGGCCCCGCCTCGGCTTTTGGGGGCGGACGGGTCGGCAGGCAGCAGAGAGGGGGGCAATCAGCTGGCGACCAGATTGAAGTTGGCGGGGAACCGGCGGCGCGATTATCTGACTGTGCCCCGGCTCCATGCGCATTCTCATAGTCGACGACGAAGCCAGCATTCGCAAGACGACGGCGATTGCCGTTCAGACCGCTGGCCACGAGGCGGTGGAGGCCCAGGCCGGAAGCCGGGCGCTCAAGTTGCTGGAGTCGGAGCGGTTCGATGTCGGGTTTGTTGACGTCAAGCTGGGTGCGGAGGATGGCCTTGATCTGCTGGAGAAGCTGCTGCAGGTGTCGCCGGGCCTGGCGGTCGTGATGTTCACGGCATTTGCGAACATTGCCACGGCGGTGGAGGCAATGCGCCGAGGAGCCTTCGATTTCATCCCCAAACCGTTCACCCCTGAGCAGATACGCCAGGTGCTGCAAAAGATTGCCCACACGCAAACGCTCGAGCAGCGGGTGCAGCAACTCGAGTCACAACTGGCTGATGAATCGCCGGAGA
>JBJKRV010000523.1:0-2615 GCA_046704465.1 Opitutaceae bacterium
TTCAGGCTGCATTCAGGCCGCGACTCGAACATCGGCCGAGGCGTCGGACTCCCGGCGCCGCCTGTGAATCCCCCTACGACTCCCCCTGATCCGCCTGACCGGACCCCGATTCGGCGCCATGCCGGCGGCGCGGTGTTCCTGCACTGGGCGGTGGCCGTCGGTTTCATCGTCGCGATGGCCACCGGTCTCTGCCTGTACTGGCGGAGCATCCTCGGCTGGGCGCTGCCGTACTTTGGCGGCAAGCAGTCCGCAGTGGATCTGCACTTCTGGTCCGGCCTGGCCATGACCGTGGTTGCCGCCGGTCTCTACCTGGTGTGGCGCGGCGTGGCGCGCTGGACCCCGGCCGACACCCATTTCGTGCGCCACCTGCAGGAGTACGCGGCCCGTCCCGACCAGACCCCGCCGCCCGAGACCGGGTTCTTCAACGGCGGCCAGAAACTCTATTTCTGGGCGGTGATGGGCGGCATCGCCATCCTCTTCGCCACGGGCGTCGTGTGGTGGTTTCGCAAGGATGTGCCGCACGACTTCTACGCCGTCTGTCGGACGACGCATCGCATCGTGGCGGTGACGCTTTCGGGGGCGCTGTTGATCCACGTCTACAAGGCGACGCTGGGCGAACCCGGAACGCTGCGGTCGATGCTCCGCGGCACGGTGACCCGCGAGTGGGCGCGGACACGCCGGCCCGGATGGTACCGCGAGTTGGGGCGACGCGATTAGCGCCGGCCGGGACGCGCGATCCCGGTCAACTCCAGGCTGGCGCCCGGCGGCCGCATTTGCGAGATTGCCGCCGCAAGCTTCAACTCATCCGAGGCGCGGGCCGCTTTGGAGCGGGCGCCCGTCATCCGGGAACCATCGATGTCATCCCATACCTGTCCGTGGTGGATCGGTTACCTGCTGGTATCGCCCCTGCGGCGGTGGTTCGAGAATCCGCGCGCGCTGCTGGGCCCATACGTCTGGGAGGGCATGCGCGTCCTGGAGCCCGGACCGGGCATGGGCTTCTTCACCCTCGAGCTGGCGCGGATGGTCGGATCGCGCGGCGGCGTGGTCGCGGTGGACGTTCAGCCGAGGATGATCGCGGCGCTCCGGCGCCGCGCCCGCCGGGCCGGGCTGGGCGATCGCATTGAGGCGCGGTGCGTCGAGGCGGGGCAACTCGGAGTCGACGACCTGGCGGGCACGTTCGATCTCGCGGTGCTCGTCCACATGCTGCACGAGGTGTCCGACCCGCCGGGGTTTCTGCGGGCCGTCCACACCGCCCTGAAGCCGGGCGGCGTCGTGCTGCTCGTCGAACCGCGGGGACATGTCTCGGCGGAGGATTTCGCGGCTTCGCTCTCGTTGGCGACGGGGCTGGGATTTGCCGTGGTCGAGCCCGCGCCGGAGGGGAGGCTCCGGGCGCTCCTGCGCCGCGGGTGACCCGCCGACGGTGCCGACCCACGGATTCAGATGCCCGAACGGCCGGATCCTCTTTCCCCATGAACACTCACCGCCGCTTGCTCCTTCGCCTGGTGTTGGGCGTCATCCCCTCGTTGGCCTGCGGCCAGCATGTCCTGCTCGTGAAAGACGGCCCAAGGACCCGGATCGTGGTGGATGCGATGGATACGCGGCCGATGGTGCAGGAAAACGGCAAGCTGGAGACCATCAACGCCAGCCGGTACGCCCTGATCCCCGGGGGACAGTACCTGCCGCTCTTCGTGGCGGTGCGGCATCCGCATGTAAAGACGTCGGCGATGCAGCTCAACGCCCTGCCGGGCCAGCTGAACAAGACGTTTCATTTCAGGTGCGAGCTCGAATCGGCCTACGAACTCTCGCATGTGGTCCTCGTCCTGACCCTGCATAATGTGGCGGACAAGGGCCTGTTTCTCTACGGGGTCGGCAATCTCCACCCGCGCGAAGTCCGCGACGTCGACCTGGCCATGCCGATGTTGATGGAAAGCGCACCGGGCAACTACCGGCTCTACCTCTTCTCCGGCGGCCGTGAACTGTTTCAATCCATGATGCCGGTCGGAGCGATGGATTCGGCGTTGAACAAGCTGGTTCGCGAACGCATCAAGGGCATGAACGACTCGCCGCCGCGTCCTCTCCTGGGGCCGGTGCCGGAATATCCCAAGGCGCTGCGCCGGAAGAAGGTCGCCGGCGGGGCGACGGTCTCCTTCCGCGTCGGCTTCAATGGCGCGATCTCCGAGCCGGCCCTGGTAAAGGCGAGCCAGCCGGAATTCGGCGAGGCGGTCATGGCCGTGATCAAGCAATGGCGGTTCCTGCCCGAAATGAAGCGGGGCCGGCCGACGGCGACGCGGGTGGAAATGCCGTTCGATTTTATTCCCTGATGATCCCACGGGCCGGGGCGGGGCCCGCGCGGCCACCGCCGGACGCATGGGCCGCGGTGGCGGGATCGGGCGGCGCCGCGCCCTGGCGTTGACGCGTCGCGGACTTGAAATTTCGCAATTGCCGCGCATCACGGCGCCTGATTTGCTCGGGGCTCCAGCGCCGTTTACCCCAAGTTTCCACCGCCGGCACCGCGTCGCCGGGCCCGACGCCCCGGGACGCCGGCGATACCCCAGATGAACACGCTCCGGAAATTCCTCCTTCCCCTGCTAGTGGCGGCCATCCCGACGCTGGCC
>JBJKRV010000524.1:0-4531 GCA_046704465.1 Opitutaceae bacterium
AGTTTGGGGATCCCATCGGATCCCCAATCTGGCAGGTGGAATGAGACCGCCGACCCGGCCGTTCGCGAAGGTTGCCGGGGGCGCCGCGGCGCCACACAGTGCCGGCATGGCCTGTCGCCTGAGTTCCCGCCGCTACCGGCTGCCGATGCGCCGCCCGGTGCAGACGGCCCACGGTGTCTGGACGGTCCGGGAGGGGGTGATCGTGCGGCTCGAGACGGAATCCGGAGCGACGGGATTCGGCGAGGCGGCGCCGGTGCCGGGGCGCGGCGAAGAAACGCTGGCCGGCGTGGAGGACGTCCTGCGGGCGCTCGGCGGCCGGGTCGAGGAATCCTCGATCGCGGCGGCGGCGGACCGGCCGGATTGCCTCGGATTTGCGCTGGCGTCGGCCCGGGCCGTGGACGGGGAAAGCCCGTTGGCGACGCAGCGCCTTCCCGTGGCGGCGCTGCTTCCGGCGGGCCGCCCGGCACTGGCCGCCGCCGATCGCGCCCGCGAACGGGGTTTCGTGGCCTGCAAATGGAAGGTCGCCGTGGGCGCCATGGCCGACGAACTGGCGATGCTCGACGATGTGCTTGGCCGCCTGGCGCCGGAGGCGAAATTGCGGCTCGACGCCAACGGCGGCTGGTCGGCAAAACAAGCCGGACAATGGCTGGAGCGATGCGCCGGACGAGCGGTGGAGTTTGTGGAGCAGCCCTGTTTTTCGGATGCGCCCCCGGGCTCCGACGCCCGGAAGCGCGCCGACGACGCCTTGTGGGGGCTGGCGCACGATTATCCGACCCCGCTGGCGCTCGATGAATCGGTGACGGGGCGGTCCAGCCTGCAGACGTGGCTGGAACGCGGATGGCCGGGGCTGGTCGTGGTGAAGCCCGCCTTGGCCGGCGCTCCCGATGCGCTGCTGGATCTGCTGGGAAAACACCGGGCGGACGCCGTCTTTTCGTCGGCCATCGAAACAGTGATCGGAAAACGGGCAGCGCTGGAGACGGCGTTTCGAAATCGCGGACCGGTGCCGCGCGCGCTCGGGTTTGGCGTCGCGCCGCTGTTCGGCGACCCGAGGCTGGACGGTCCGGAGGTGGCGCCTTTCTTGACGATCGACGATGTCCATCGCCTGAACCCGGAGGACGCATGGAACGCGCTGAGCTAGCGAGCCTCTTGGGCGCCGACGGAACCGTAACGGACGGACGGCAGGTGATCGTGGAGGAACGCGATCCGGCCCGGTTCATGGGAATCTTCGCGGCCGCCACGGCCGGCGGTGGAACCGTGTTCCTGGCGGATCCGGGATGGGGCGCCGCGGAGCGCTCCCAATTCGCCGGCCTCACGAAGTCGAATCCTGAAGCGCGGGACGGCGAAACCGCGGCCCGCACCGGCTGGTTGTGTCTCCCGACGGGGGGCTCCAGCGGGCGGATGCGGCTGGCGCGTCACGACCAGGATACGATCGAGGCGGCCGTGCAAGGCTGCGCCCGGCACTTCGGCGTCTCGCGATTGAACGCGGTCGGTGTGCTGCCCCTGCACCATGTGAGCGGTCTGATGCCGTGGATGCGCTGTGCCCTGACCGGCGGACGCTACCAGCCGTGGAGTTGGCCGGACCTGGAAGAAGGGCGCCGGCCGGAAATCGGGCCGGGCGATTGGTTCCTGTCGCTTGTGCCCACGCAGTTGCAGCGGCTGCTCGACCGGGGCGGGTCGGAGGATTGGCTGCGGCGGTTCCGCGCCGTGTTCGTCGGCGGCGGCCCGGCCTGGCCCGAACTGTTGGAGCGTGCCCGCGAGGCGCGCCTGCCGCTGTCGCCGGGTTACGGCATGACGGAAACGGCGGCGATGGTGGCGACCCTCCTGCCGGAGGAATTTCTGGCCGGGCGGGAGGGCTGCGGCCGGTGCCTGCCCCATGCGCAGGTGATCCTCGAACCGGATGGTCTCATCAGCATCGACTCCGCCTCGCTGTTCCGCGGCTATCATCCACTCCGCCGGGCGGACGGGCCGTGGATCACGGACGATCGCGGTCGATGGGACGAACACGGCGGCCTGCACGTGTTGGGTCGGCGCGATGCCATTATCATCACCGGCGGCGAAAAGGTGGAGCCGGGCGAGGTCGAGGCGGCGCTGCGCGCGACCGGGCAGTTTGGCGACGTGGCGGTGGTGGGGGTGCCGGATCCGACGTGGGGAGAGGCGGTGGTGGCCTGCCATCCGGCCGGGACCACGGTGCCCGACCTGGCGCTGGCTGAGCGCCTGCTGGCCGAACGCCTCGCGCCGCACAAACGGCCCAAGCATTACGTCAGGCTGGAGGCGTGGCCCCGCAACGCGCAGGGCAAGCTGAACCGTCCCGCCCTCACGGCGCTGGCGAGCCAGGTCCTGGGCCGCAGGATCCGGTAGCGACGCGCCGTCGCCGGACCGAAATCAAGATTCGGCGGCCGCCCCCGATTGGGTCTTGATCCAGGCGGCCAGCGGGCCCGGCAGCGGTTGCCGCTCGCGGGTGCGGGAGGAGATGCAGACATGCTCGGTGCGCAGTCGCGCCGCGATCTTGTCGGGCCGGCCGATGCGAAACAGGTCATACGCAATGGCGAAGCTGTTTCCGTCCAGCAAGGCGGGCCGCAGGCTGATGCGGACGCGGTCGCCGCAGGTCAGCGGCCGGAGGTAGTCGGCCGAGCTCTTCGCGATCGGCACCAGCAGGTCGTGGGCGCCGAAGAGGCTCTTGAGGTCGACGCCGGCGGCCGCGAGCGATTCCTCATAGGCCTCGTGGCAGAGCGCGAGGTAATTGGCGAAGAACACCACTCCGGCGGCGTCCGTGTCGCTGAAATGGATCGTGCGCGAATATTCGAACGGCATGGCGGGGAGGCATAACGCGAAAACCGGACGATGGGAAGCCGCGCGAGCGGCGATCTTGAGGTTTGGCGGGAGCTGGGTGTATTGCGGGAGGGCCGAGTCATGACGAAAACCGAAATCGCCGACGTGCTGAACCAGATCGGGGTGCTGCTGGAGCTGAAGGGCGAAAATCCCTTCAAGGTCCGGGCGTATCATGCCGGCGCGCGGACGCTGGAGACGCTGGAGGAGGACCTCGGAACCGTCGTTGCCGAGGGGCGACTCGAGCACCTGCCGGGGATCGGCGAGGCCCTCGCCAAGAAGATCGGCGAGCTGCATGCGACGGGCCGCCTGGAATTCTACGAGAAGTTGAAGGCGGCGACCGCTCCGGGCTTGGCGGAGCTGCTGGAAATCCCCGGTCTCGGGGCCCGAAAGATCCGGGCCCTGCACGAGCAGCTCGGGATCAGCACGGTGGAGCAACTGGCCCGGGCCTGTGCGGACGGCCGGGTGGCCGGCCTGCCTGGATTCGGGGAAAAGAGTCAGGAGAAGATTCTGGCCGGCATCCGCAACCGTGAGGCGTACGGCCGGCGCCACTTGTGGTGGGACGCGCGCGCGGTGGCCGCGCCCATTCTCGAAGGGCTGAGACGCCTGCCCCAGGTGAGCCGGGCCGAGGCCGCGGGAAGTCTGCGCCGCGGCCTGGAGACGGTGGGGGATCTCGATTTCATCGTGGCGGCCGTCGACGCGGCTCCGGTCGTCGCGTGGTATGTGAGCCGGCCGGAAGTCAGGGAGGTCACCGCGCGGGGCGACACCAAGGTGAGCGTGCGGTACGAAAGCGGACTGCAGGCCGATCTGCGCATCATACCACCGGAGCAGTTTGCGTTCGCGCTGCATCATTTTACCGGGTCGAAGGAGCACAACGTGCAGATGCGACAGCGCGCGCTGTCCCGGGGCTGGAGCCTCGGCGAATGGGGATTGACGCCGGTGGCGGGGGACCATCCGCCGCGCTCTCCCGGAGCCGTGCACACCGAGGAGGATCTCTTCGCCGCCCTGGGACTGCCGTACATCCCGCCGGAACTGCGCGAAGGCCTCGGCGAGATCGAGGCGGCCGAGGCGGGCGCCTTGCCGGCGCTGGTCGAGCTGGCGGACCTCCGCGGGGCGTTTCACAACCACACAACGGCGTCGGACGGACGATCGACGCTGGTGGAGATGGCGGCCGCCGCCGACGCGCTCGGCTGGGAATACCTGGGGATTGCCGACCACTCGCGGGCGAGCTTTCAGGCGAACGGCCTTGATGCCGCCCGCCTGCGGCGCCAGCGCGTGGAGATTGCAGCGCTGAACCGGTCGCGCCGCTTCCGCGTCCGGGTGCTGGCGGGGGTCGAATGCGACATCCTGCCGGACGGCCGGCTGGACCTCGACGACGGGATCCTCGGCGAGCTCGATTACGTGGTGGCCTCGGTCCATTCGGCGCTGACGCAGGGAGAGTCCGAAATGACCGCGCGGATCATCCGGGCGATTGAGAATCCGCGGACGACGATGCTGGGGCACCTGACCGGCCGTCTGCTGCTCCGGCGCGAGGGGTCGGCGGCTGACGTGGGCCGGGTGGTGGCGGCGGCGGCGGCCAACGGCGTGGCGATCGAGCTCAATGCCAACCCGCAGCGCCTCGACATGGACTGGCGGCACTGGCGGCGGGCGACCGAAGCCGGCGTCGTTTGCGTGATCAATCCGGACGCCCACGACACCGCGGGCC
>JBJKRV010000525.1:0-3411 GCA_046704465.1 Opitutaceae bacterium
GGTCACATCCGCGGATGCCAGCTTGACGCCGTTGCTGACGTATATCCGCGGTCGGTTCGAACCCGACGAACGCGGCATGCTGTTTGCCCGCCCCGCCGGAGCCCAGCCGGTGAAGTCCGCGGAGGCGCCGCCAGCACCGACACTGCCGCTGGTGCACATCCTCATTCCGGACACCTGGGATCAGTACACCGACGGCCTGGACGGCATCGCCCTCGACCTGCCGGCGCTCCACGTCAAAGCCACGCACGGTGGGCTCTTTCCCCTCAATATCCAGGTGACGGATCCGCTCTGGCCGCTGCGCAACATGTGTGACTTCACGTTCAGTGTGAAGCCCGGCGAGGCGAAGACACTCTGGCTGGATCTGCGGGATCGCCTCCTTCCGCCGGGGCGGGGCCTGTGGGTAACGGTCGCCGGTGCCGGGCAGGACTTCGGCCCAGCCTCACTGACGGGCACCGAGGTCCGGCTGGTCTTCAAGCCGCGTGCCGCCGCGCTGCCGGAGCACGAGCTCGACCGGTTCACGCAGGCGCGGGACAGCTACGCCATGCTCGTCGAGGAACACCCTCACAGCCCGAAGTATAATCTGTGGAACCAATTTCAAGGCGACCTCAAGGACCTCCTGCGCGTTGATCCCGACAACAAGTTGGGCCGCGAATACGCCGCCGTGGCCTTTGGCTGGCCGGCTCCGCCCGATCCGCTGCCCGCGCCACCGGCTGGCGTGCCGCTCTGGGCCTTCCGACAGGCAGAGTTGCTTGGCCGGGTGAAACAATTCGTCACCTGGTACATCGATCACCGGCAGGTCGCCTATGGCGATCTCGGCGGCGGCATTTCAGATGATGTCGATCTCTTGAACACGTGGCCGGGCGTCGCGCTCATGGGCTGCAACCCTGACAAACTCCGGGCTTCGCTGCGCCGGCTCCTTGAGGCGGCCGTCCGGGACGGGATGTTCACCAACGGACTCCCGACCATTCAGACGGACGAGTTGCACAGCTACGAGGAGGGGATCGATTGCCTCAGCGCCAACCTGATTCTCAATTACGGCAATCCACAGCTCCTCGAGCGCGCCATGGCGACCGAGCGCGGGATCGACCGCATCACCGGCATTAATGCCGCCGGCCACCGCCACTTCCGCACGTCCTATTACAATGGCAACAAGATGGCCACCGAGGACCCGTGGGGTTACGCGAAGGCCTACTCCTATCTGGTGCTCCAGCCCGGGCAACTTCTGGTCGACTTCGACGGAAACCCGGCGGCAAAGCAGACCCTGCTCGAACTCGCCGACGGCTTGCTGGCCCACCGTTACAAAGGGTCCGACGGCCGGTACCATCTGCCCTCGGCCATTCATTTCATTGACGACAAGGACGCCACCGCCACCCGCGCGTACTTCCCTTGGCATGTATTCTGGGGCGCCTGGCGCTGGACCGGCGACCGGAAATACCTTGCGCCCATCTTTGACCAGGGCGTCCACGGGATCATGTCGGTCAACGCCGACGCGCTGGACTGGCTCGGGGTGCGCGACGTCTACGGACCGCGCATCATTGCCGGAGCGGCGCGGGCGCCCACCCATTTCGAGCCCAGCTACATTCTCCGCGACGAACATTTCCTGTGGCAGCTCACCGGAGACAAATCCCACCTCGAGCAGTTGTACACGGCCGAGATCAAGGAGTGCGACCTGCTCTGGTACATCAATACGCAGGGCAGCCTCTGGATTGACCGCGTGGGAGTTCCCTACGCCGACCTGCAGCGCGCCCGTTTGGGCGGAGTCGCCTTGGTGCGGAATTCGCTCTACCCGGGCCACATCGTGAGCTGGCGCTTCGCGGCTCCAGCCAACGACCAAAGCGTGGCCATCCTCGTTCCGTATGCCACGCCGACCGGCTTCAAGGTCATTGCGTACAACTTGGACGCGGTTCCAGTCCACGCCACCATGACCGGCTGGAACATCGATCCCGGCCAGTGGGAAGTCACTCAGGGTATCGACACGAATGGCGACGACAGCGCCGACCAGCCGACCGAGTCGCGGACAATTCCATTCGAGCGTTCCCGCTCGCTCCCACTTACCTTCGCCCCTCGCACGACGACGGTCCTGACCTTTAGGCTCGTGAAGCCCGGCCTGCCCTATTGGCAGCGCCCGGACCTCGGGATCAGCCGGCAGGACGTCACCATCGGAACGGATGCGCTACTTGTTACCGTGCACAGCCTCGGCTCGGTCCCGGCGCCACAATCCCGCATTGTCTTCAAGACCGCCGATGGTTCGGTCGTCTCGTCGGCCGTGATCCCGCCCTTGCCGGCGCCGGTGGATCTCTTTCCCCGGTCCGAGATGGTCACCCTTCCACTGCCGCGCGGTACGCACACGGCCGGCGGCACCGTGATCATCGACCCAGACGGACAATTGGGGGAAATCACCACCGCAAACAACGCCGTGCGGCTCTGACCCGGATTCTCGTAATCCCTGCGAAACGGCACTGCCGCCGGCCCGCCATCGGGCCCCCGCTGTCAGGGTGCCCGTTGCAGGGCCGCCGACTCCAATGCGCGGGGAATGAAGCGCACCTCCTTGATGGCGCCCCGGAACCAGTAGACGCGGTTTAGCCGCACGCCGAGCGCCGTGTGTCCGTCGGCGAACGGCGTTATCTCCGCCGGCCCCTCCAGTTCCTTCACCCCATCGACGAAGGACGCCATCCGCCGGCCATCGTACCGCAGGGCGACCCAAGTCCAGCGGCCGGCCGGATGTAGACGGGTCCGGTCAAGGAGCGTGCGGCGACTGGCGCCGCTGAGCAGAAAGGTGTCGAGAGACCAGCGTCCGTCCGCGGTCAGGCGGATCTCCATTGTGGCCCGATGGCCGTGTTCATCCTCGATGTGCAGGAAACGCTGCTCCGCCGCGCCATCCGCGGCCGGATCAATCAGCGCCTCGATCGTGAACTCTCGCCAGCCGGCTATCGGATCAGTCGCGAGCACCAATCCGTCACGTTTCCCATCGAATCGAATGCCTCCCCCGCCGGCCTCCATGGTCGGCGCCCCGAGCACGGACGGCACCAGGCCACCGATCCGCGCCAGACTATCCAGCCTCCAAACCACCGTCGGACCGTGTCGACTGCCGGCGATTTCTGCCGAGCCCGGACTGGTCAGCATGACAGCCGCCAGCCCGCCGAGGCATATCATCGCGCATCCTTTCACGATGCTCACAGGTCGACCATTCAGCATGGAAACTCCGTGTCAACGGCCGCGGACGCCAAACCTGCACTGGCCTCCGTTGAAACTTCAGCCTATCCGTCGCGTCTGAGGACCTAAGTCGCAGAAGACCGCCCAAGCTGCCGGTTCGTCGAGGCGGCTTCCCATCCGAAACATGCGCGAACGACCATCGCAGATCATCCCTCTCGCCGGCGGCTGCCTGGCGGCCCTGCTTCTCGTCCTCTGGCT
>JBJKRV010000526.1:0-3988 GCA_046704465.1 Opitutaceae bacterium
AGGCGGAACCGGCGGCGCGAACCTCGCCAACACCACGCAGGTGCCATGACACCGCCGCGGGTCACATTGGCCGACATCGCACGGGAGGCCGGCGTCCACGTCACCTCCGTCTCCCTGGCGCTGCGCAATCATCCGCGGTTGCCGCAGCAGACCCGCCAGCGGCTGTGCGCGCTGGCCGAAAGCATGGGCTACCGGCCCGATCCGGCGATGCGCGCCCTGGTGGCGTACCGGCAGAAACTTCGGCCGGCCCACAGCCAGATGACGCTCGCCTACGTGACGAACTGGAGCACGCGCTGGGGCTGGAAGGAGGTCACGGCCCACCCGCAGTTCTTCGCCGGGGCGGCGGCCAAGGCGGCGGAGCTGGGTTTCAGCCTGGAGCATTTCTGGATGCATGAGGCCGGAATGACCCAGGAGCGTCTCAGCCGGATCCTCTATGCGCGGGGCATCAGCGGCCTCATCATCGCCTCGCACGGGCGCGAGATGGGCGACGCGCTGCTGTTCGACTGGCAGAATTTCAGCGCGGTCAAGATCGACTATTTTCCGCACATTCCCGAGCTGCACAACGTCACCAACGACCAGTGCAGCGTGATCCGGATGGCGATGCAGAAGGTCATGGCCGCCGGATACCGGCGCATCGGCTTTGTCATGCACCGGGGATGGGACCACGCCGTCGACCACTTGTGGACCGCCGGTTTCCTGTGCGAACAGCAGAATCTGCGGCCCCGGGATCGCATTCCGCCCCACATTTTCCCGGGACCGGTTCCGGTCGAGCAATGGCTCAACGAGAGCCGCGCGCCGGTCGTGGTCGAACCGAAGTCTTTTTCCGCCTGGCTGGACCGGAATCAACCGGAGGTTGTGATCAGCAAGGGTTCGTTCGTGCTGCCAACGCTGCGCAAACTGGGCCGGCGCATTCCCCGCGATCTCGCCTTTGTCGACGTCTTCCTTGACGACTTCTCCGGCCGGACCGCCGGGGTCCGGCAGAATCACGAGACCGTGGGGGCGATGGCCGTGGAAATCCTCGCCGGGCAGCTCCAGCAGAACAAACGCGGGGTTCCGGAGATTCCGACCACCACCTATGTGGAGGGGACCTGGTTCGACGGCGCGACCTGCCCCCTGCGGCAATGAGGACCGGAATCCGGGGCCGGGTTTGGCTGCGTTGATCTACTGTTAGACCGCCGTCGCCTTTGCCGCGCCAAACGGGCGGCGGGAGATTCAATCCTTCGCCCCCGGCGTCCCGATCCCGCGATCAGCCTCAATGCGGTGTCTCCCATCCTCGCCATGAAAAGTCACCCGCCGGTCCCGCACCTTCGCCCCCTTCTTTTTTCCACCCGGGCCCTTCTGCTCGGAACCCTGGCGGCGGCCCTGTCGGCGGGGGCGGCGCCCGCCGTGGAGCCGGCGGCCCTCCCGCATCTTCGCACCCGGGCGGGCGTGACCCAGTTGGTGGTCGACGGCCACCCGTTCTTGATCCGCGGCGGCGAGCTGGGCAACTCCAGCGCCGATCCCGTCTACCTGCGGCCGTATTGGGCCAAGCTCGAGGCCATGCACCTCAACGCCGTGGTCACGCCGGTTTATTGGGACGTGATCGAACCGGCCGAGGGGAAGTTCGATTTTTCGTCCGTCGACGGTCTGATCCAGGAGGCGCGGGAGCATGACATGCGGCTGGTGCTGCTCTGGTTCGGCACCTGGAAAAACAGCATGTCCTGTTATGTGCCCTCCTGGATCAAGGACGCCCCGGCGCGCTTTCCGCGGGCGCTGGACCGCCAGGGCCGGCCGATGGAGATTCTGTCGGCGTTCAGCGACACGAACCGCGACACCGACGCCCGCGCCTTTGCCGCCTTGATGCGCCACCTGCGGGAAACCGACGGGAAGGAGCACACCGTGGTCATGGTCCAGGTGGAGAACGAGACCGGGATGATCCCCGACGCCCGCGACCATTCCGCGGCCGCGGACAAGCAGTTCTCCGATCCCGTCCCCGAGACGCTGCTGGCGGCGTTGCGCGCCCGCGGTGCCGCGCTCTCCCCCGCGGTCCGGGCCGCCTGGATGGCGGCGGGCGACCACACGGCGGGAACGTGGGAGCAGGTGTTCGGCTCCGGTCCGGCGGGCGAGGAATTTTTCACTGCCTGGTCGATCGCCCGTTACGTCCAATACGTGGCGGCGGCGGGGAAGGCCGAATATTCCCTGCCGATGTACGTCAATGCCGCGCTGATTCGCTCGGGCTATCAACCGGGTCAATATCCGAGCGGGGGTCCGCTCCCGCACCTCCTGGATGTGTGGCGGGCGGCGGCGCCGGCCATCGACCTGTATTCGCCGGACGTCTATTTCCCGGATTTCGCCGGCTGGAGCGCCAAGTACGCGCACGCCGGCCAGCCGCTGTTCGTGCCGGAGGCCCGGGGGGATCCCGAGGCGTCGGTCTGGGCGCTGTATGCCTTCGGCCAGTATGACACGATCGGTTTCAGCCCGTTCGCCATTGAATCGATCCGCGAGCCGGCCCAGGGCCTGCTGACGGCGAGTTATAATCTGATCGCGCAGCTCACGCCGTTGATCCTGGCCCATCAGGGGCGGGGGACGATGGCGGGGCTCCTGCCCGCCGGTCCGCTCCAGCTGCAACCCCAGGAACTCCGGATGAACGGCTGCATCCTGCACGTGGCGTTTGCCAACTCGCCGTCCGCGTTTGGCAGGGGGCGACCGGCCATGGCCGATCAGGCGCCGCCGCCTCCGGCGGGCGGCCTCGTCATCGCGACCGGACCCGACGAGTTCGTCGTGGCCGGCACCGGCCTCACCGTGACCTTCGAGTCCCCGGTGCGCGGCGAGGTCATGGGCCTCCTGAACGTGCAGGAAGGGCATTATGTCGACGGTGTCTGGCATGGCGGGCGGTGGTTGAATGGCGATCAGACCAACCAGGGGCGCTTCGTTCGTCTGGACCCCGGGCACTTCTCCATCCAGCGCGTCAAACTCTACCGTTACCGATGACTACCCAAATGCGAGCTGGCGCCCTGTGGAAGGGCTTGTTGACGGTCGGAATGCTGCTGGCCGCCGGCACTGCTTTTGCATTTGTGGGCGAAAAATCGTACGTGCGCTTCGCGCCGGTTGCCGGGTCATTCCCGCTGGTCCATGACCGGGCCGCCGCGCCGCTGCGGGTGGCGCCGGACGACTGGGCCGGCGTGATCCGCGCCGCCCACGATCTTCAGACCGACATCAAGAGTGTCTCCGGCGTCCGCCCTTCCCTGCGGATCCGCCGCCGGCTCCAGGCTCCCGCGGCCGTCCTGATCGGCACCGTGGGCCACAGCGCGCTGATCGACGGCCTCGTGCGCGCCGGCAAACTCGACGTGAGTGCGATCCGGGGTCGGTGGGAGGCGTTCCTGCACGAGACGGTCGACCATCCGTTGCCCGGCATCGACCGCGCCCTCGTGATCGCGGGCAGCGACAAGCGCGGCACCATCTACGGCATCTACGACCTGTCCAACCAGATCGGCGTGTCGCCTTGGCACTGGTGGGCGGACGTGCCGCCGGCGCACCACGGGACGCTGTCGGTGCTGCCGGGACGAAGTGTGGATTCCGGTCCGGCGGTGAAATTCCGCGGCATCTTCCTCAACGACGAGGCGCCCGACCTCACGAACTGGGTGATGGAGAAATACGGCGAGGTGGTGCCCCGGAAGCATCCGCCGGTTCCGCCGGGCGTGGCCAACTACGGCCACCAGTTCTATGAACGGGTCTTCGAGCTGATCCTGCGGCTGCGGGGCAACTATCTCTGGCCGGCCATGTGGAACAATGCGTTCAACGAGGACGATCCGGAGAACGCGCGCCTGGCCGACGAGTACGGCGTGGTCATGGGCACCTCGCACCAGGAGCCGATGCTGCGGTCCCAGATGGAGTGGGACCGCCGTTACCTCAAGACGCTCGGCCATTGGAACTTCGAGACCCATCCCAAGGTGCTGGAGAATTTCTGGCGCGAGGGGATCCGCCGCAACCGGAAGTTCGAAAGCATCAT
>JBJKRV010000527.1:0-4191 GCA_046704465.1 Opitutaceae bacterium
CGCTTCGGGAGGGGAGCCAGGCGGCGAATGCTTCCACCTGGTCGACCGGGTTGCCGCGACCGTCGGCGAAAAAGAACACATGCGTCGCTCCCTCCAGGTCCGGCGCCTCGATCCTGCCCTCATTCCAGGTCCACCGCGCGAGCACCCCGAGGCGGCCGTCGACCTCCGCGCTCGCCTCGCCGGCGTTGAGCAGGGACAGGGCGCGGTCATCCGTCCCCAAACCTCCCTCCACCAAGTCGGCCACGAGCGCCCGCCGGCCGGAACCGGAGGCCCCAAGAATCAGATAAACCAGCGGTTTCATGGCGCGAACGACGTGACCCCTACTTAGGCGCCGGGTCCCTCGCGGCGCAACTCGCATTTGCGCGCCGCCCCGGCCGGCGGGTCAGAACTCAAACGTGCGGTTCTGCGCGGCCTGCCGCATCCAGTGATCGACCAGGACGAGGGCCGTCATCGCCTCGACGATCGGCACCGCGCGCGGGACCACACAGGGATCGTGGCGGCCGCGGGCCTGCAGTTCGGTCTCCCGGCCCGCGACGTCGACCGTGGCCTGCGCCTGCAGGATGGTCGCGGTGGGTTTGAAGGCGACGCGAAAACAGATCTCCTCGCCGTTGCTGATCCCCCCCTGGATCCCGCCGCTGCGGTTGGTGCGCGTGTGCACCCGGCCTTCGCGACTCTCAAACAGGTCGTTGTGCTCGGATCCCTTGAGCCGGGTACCCGCGAAGCCGCTACCGATTTCGAAACCCTTGGTGGCCGGCAACGACAGCATGGCCTTGGCCAGGTCGGCCTCGAGCCGGTCGAACACCGGTTCGCCGAGGCCGGGCGGCACCCCGCGCACCCGGCATTCGATCACGCCGCCCAGCGAATCGCCTTCGGCCCGCACCGCCCGGATGCGTTCCGCCATCCGCGCGGCCCAATCGGCATCCGGACAGCGTACCGGCGAGGCCTCCACCTCCTCCAGGGTGGGAAAATGTTCGGGCGACGGTGCCTCCAGGTCATGAATGCGCGCGACAAACGCCCGAATCTCGACCCCTCCCGCCAGGCGGAGGATCTTCCTGGCCACCGCGCCGGCGGCCACGCGGCCCACGGTTTCGCGGGCCGACGAGCGCCCGCCTCCGCGGTGGTCGCGCAGTCCATACTTTACCTGGTAGGTGAAATCGGCGTGCGACGGTCGGAATTTCTCCCGCATCTCGTCATAGGCACCCGGGCGCGCATCGGTGTTTCGCACCTGCATTGTCAGCGGTGCGCCGGTGGTCCGGCCCTCGAACAGGCCGGCGAGGAACTCGACGCGGTCCGCCTCCTGACGCTGGGTTACGAGGTCGCTCTGCCCGGGGCGGCGGCGATCCAACTCCGCCTGGATCTCCTCCGCCGTCAGCGCCAGCCCGGGCGGGCAGCCGTCGACCACCACGCCCACGGCGGGCCCGTGGCTTTCGCCCCAAGTGGTGACGGTAAAGAGCTTGCCGAAGGAGTTGGGCACGCCTGCGGAGCCTGATTTGTGGGTCGCGGCCTAGCAAGCTCCTCCTGTGGACGACCGGCCCCGTCCGGTCTGTTTCGCCGCCGGCAGGGAACTCTGAAACTCGGGTCCAGTCGCAGCGTCATATGCCACCTGGATCACCGCGGGGGCACCGCTGGAGCGGCAATGGCGCCGCGACATCACAGTTTACATCACCCGGGTTTTCCTTTGACATCGCTTTCCCGCGCCATCCGGCCTGACTTCAAAATCTGCCACCGCGCCGCATGCCGTACCATCCCTTCCTCCGTCGAATCACTTCGATTCTTGCCGCGGTGACCGTGCTTCCCGCCGGACTCGTGTGGGCGCAGACGCCCGGTCCAACGCTCCAGCCGGGACCGTCGCCCCTGCCTCCCGCCGCGCCACCGGCCCATTCTTCGTCGGTCGCCCCCGCGGCCCCCAACGCTCCCGCCGATGAGACGGTGGGCCCCCTGGAGATGCGGGGCGACACCCTCGATGCGGTGCTGTACCAACTGGGTCAACTGACCGGACGTTCGATCATCCGGCCGCAAGCATTGCCGGCGACCGAGGGCTACACGATCAGCCTGCCGCCCATGCCGAAGAGCGAGGCCGTCCGCGCGCTGGAGACCATGCTCGACCTGAGCGGCATCGCGGTGACGCCGCTGGGCGAACATTTCCTCAAGGTCATCCCGATCGGCCAGGCGCGCACGGAGGCGCCCCAGATGATCTCGGGGTCGACGCTGCTGCTTCCGCCGAGCGGACGCATCGCCTCCAAGCTTTTCCAGCTTCATTTCCTGCGCGCCAACGAGATCAAGGACCAGATCACCCCCCTGCTCAATCCGAACCTCGGCGGGCCCGTGATCTTTGAGAAGTCGAACGCCATGCTGATCACGGATTCGATCAGCACGCTGCAACGCGTTGAGACGCTGATCGACAAGCTGGACCGGCCGATGACCATGGGCCTGCAGGCCAAGTTCTACCCGATCCACTACGCCAAGGCCAGCGACCTCGTCGCCAAGATCAACGCCATCCTCAAGCCCCCGCTGAGCGAGGAACTCAGCGCGGCCACGAGCATCACCGCCGACGACCGCCCCAACCAGATCGTGGTGCTGACCGACCCGCGGCAATTTCCGCTGTTCGACCAGTTGATCGGCAAGCTCGACGTCCAGGCCGCCCCCAACACCCGCACCGAGGTCATCTATCTCAAGCACGCCGCCGCCAAGGATGTCGCCAGCCTGTTGACCAACCTGGTCTCCGGCCGCAACGAGGCCAATACCCGCGCCGCGCAGGCCGGGACCGCGCCGAACCAGATTGAGACGCGCGCGACCACGCCGGGACCGTCCACCCCCAGACCCGCTTCGGCCGTCGCCCGCGGCATGCAGCAGGCGGTCGCGAGCGTGCTGGGCAACGCCAGCCCCACCTCTGAATTCAGCGATCTCGTCACCATCCTGCCGGACGACCGCAGCAATTCGATCGTGGTCTCGGGCACGGTCGATGACATCCGCCTGATCAAGCAGATCGTCGAGAAGGTGGATGTGTTGCTGGCCCAGGTAAGCATCCAGGTCGTGATTGCCGAAGTCACGCTCGACAACACCGAAAACAGCGGCATCAACGCGCTGAACCTCACCTTCGGGACCGACGCCGTCCGCGGCACGCATATCACGAACTTCGATACCAACCCGGTCTCCACCAACGGGCCCACCGGTATCGCGGGTTGGAACATCACCGGCGGTATCGTCAACCCCCTGTCGTTCCAGGCCGCCCTCACGAATGTTGGCGCGAAGAACAACGTGAAAATCCTTTCGGCCGATACGATTGTCACCACCCACAACAAGCAGGCCGAGTTCGTCGTCAGCCAGCAGCAGCCCATCATCACCGGTTCGACCTCCGTGCCCAGCGCCACCACCACCACCACCGGCCTGGCCACCAGCTCGACCGTCAGCTACCAGAACATCGGCATCGACGTGAAGGTCACGCCGCTGATCGGCGACGACGGCAGCATCCAGCTCGACATCGACCAGAAGGTCGACGACATCGCCGGCTACACGCAAATCGACGGCAACCAGCAGCCGATCATCGGCCACCGCGAGGCCACGTCGTTCATCAACGTCAAGAACAACCAGATGATCGTCCTCGGCGGACTCCAGCAGACCAAGATCACCCACAATCACACCAAGCTGGGCTTCCTCTACGAGATTCCGATTCTGAGCAATCTGCTCGGAGCGCGCACCAACGAGACCCAGCGCACCGAGTTGCTGCTCTTCGTGCGGCCGCATATCATCACCCCGCAGGAGTCGACCGTCGACACCAAGAAGAGAATCGCCGACCTCTCCACCAAGTCCCAGGTCGACCAGTTCCTGACCAACCCCGGAGCTCCAGTGAAGGAGAGCTTGTTCGAGCGTTATTACGAGTGACGATCCGGCTCCGTCGGCCACTTCCATGCCTGCGCTCGCTCATGATCCGCTGCCCGAAGCCCTGGCCGGCCGCCTGACCGAGGAGCAGACGCAGGCGGTGCTCGAGGCCCCGCGGGGGCAGCGCGTCGCCGCGGTGGCGACCGCCCTCGGGCTCACGGAGCCGGAGGCGGTGACCCTCGTGGCCGAGGCCGGCGGTCTCGATGTCGCCAGCGACATCCGGCCCGCCCGCATCGCGCTCGGCCTGCTGCCGGCCCGCATGGTGCACGATTTCCAGGTCATTCCCATTCTTGGAGCCGAAGAGTCCGGACC
>JBJKRV010000528.1:0-6530 GCA_046704465.1 Opitutaceae bacterium
CGGGAGGAGGTGCCGAAACTCAGGAGGGACCTTCTCCGGATCGATTTTGACTTTCGGGTTATCCCCGTAGCGGCGTGGAGTGATCATCGATTATGCGGCTATCCGCCCAACAGTTAGCGCTGAGACGGCCCGGAGGAAGGACGGCGAAGAATTGGCGGGCGGGGCTCCGGCGTCGCCTCGGGCCATTTGTTTGGCCCACTCGTTGCAACAGGCCAGGATGAAGCCAGCACCACCGGGGCCGCGAGCAGCATCCCGAAAGACCCGCCCAAGGCGATGCCGGCGTCGGATGACAGCTGCGGCATAAACAGCACGAAACACGCGATGCAAAGCGCGGTTGTCAACGCGATCCACGGCACCCAGAAGAGCGCCCGAAGCCACTCGTTGTTCCTGCGCTCCACTATTCTCGCCACAGGGGTCCATAGCGCCCACCACGCCAGCACGATCAATCCGCCGACGATTCCCGTCGACACTTTCCGCGTCGCATCACCGATTGCGGCATTATCCCAAAAATCCGCGACAAACATCGCGAGTCCAACCAGCAGAATCCCCAAACAGCCGCCGATCACGGTACGCTGCCTGATCCGCACCTTATCCAGTCCCGGCCATAGATCGACCGTCAGGTAACGTTGCTCGCCAGACCGCCCACGCCATGGAATCCGGATGAGGCCGAGATAATGTAATGCCGCCGCGAAAAACAGCACCGCCAGGAAGCCGGCAGCCTTGGGACCTCCAACCGCTTCATCCAGATGGTGCGGCGCGAACAGGGCCATGCCGCCCCAGACAACAAACCAACCCAGGAGCAGGCCGCCCCAGACTTTCTTCGATTCAATCAAGGGAAGCCCCGAAACGAAGCAAAGTGCTGACATCAACATCCAAGCCGCCTGGCCGGGCGTTGCCGGCAGCGCCAGTGGAAGACCAAATATCAGGATGCCCGCGGCAATCAGAAGCCATCCTGCAACCTTCCTGCGACCGGCGGGATTGGCCTTCATAACGGTTCAGAGATGAGGCGCGCCGGAGGATGGACGTGGCGCAGGCGTCCGCCCGCCCGGCGTCGCCCCAGGCGAATTGTTGGGCGCGTCGCCCTCTCTCATATCAGGAACGTTTCGCCACATAAACGCCACAACCTATAGAGATCAGTGCGATACTTAGTCCTACAACGATGCTTCCGGTCTGCCGACCCACGACGTACGCGATTATTATTCCCAGCCACACAACCGCCTGCCCCCGGGTATTTCGGCGGTTGGATTCTCGTTGCTCAGGGGTGATCGCATCCAGATAGGCGTCCATCAGCGCGGGATCATCCCACGTGACGATCGCGGACCATTTCTCCCGCCTGAACAGATCGTAGGCCAATCTGATCCACCCTTGGCCCGTGATCCCTTGCGGAGTCTGGACTTCGATCCGGTAAACGCAGCCCGAGCGATATTTCCAAGTGAAGGGTCCTTGGGACATATAGCGCCTCTCGGCACTGGCAATCGTGAGGCGATTCTTGTCTGCCCACTTCTGAAGCTGGGTTCTCACCGTCAAATTTGGACGCAAGAGCAGAAAATAGAATACTGCCACCACACAGGTAAGGAAGATGAGAAAGCGAGGATCCATGGGATATCAACGATTCAAGGTGACCGATGCCGGGCTCTCGGCCGATTGCTTTCTCCCGGCGCGGACGTGCCCGGTATTCGGTCCGCTCGTTTGTTCGGCGAACGTATCTCCTCGATCAGAACCGGTCGGCCCGCTTTCGACGAAATGATGTACCGCTTGTTTGCTTCGACCGTCGCCCGAAACGAAATATCTTTCGCGACGTAACCTGCCGGTCGGGCAACCGGAGCAACCAATACCTCGAAAACGTGCGATCCCGACTCCACCACGACCCCGGGCCTTGTATCGCTCAGGGAGGTCACTCGCTCGCGCTTAATCGAGTGTCCGTCGATCTCAACCAGACGATAGCTATTCTGATTTCGAATCGGAGGATTGTTGTGAGCCGCGACTATTACCTGGTCCGAGATAATCGCCGTGGGTCTGGAATCAGTCGATCGCCGTGAACACGCAATGCTCGAAAGTGCGATGACGGTGCACACAAGGCAAACGACAGGATTTGCACGGTTCTTCATTTTTGTACGCCGAACGGTTCAGAGGCCTGCCGGACCGGATGGCGGACGGTGTTGGGTTGATTGGCCCTTGCCCGGCCTTGCCAGCGCTGCGTGGTTCGGCGATTCATGCCTTTCCTCAGAAAACACATAATGGTTCTTTTCCCACTCCGCGTGCAGGGTCCCTGCATGGGCGCCATAACGATAGATAACCGAATAGTCGTTCGGTCCTGTCGAAGCCGATCTTGTCGATAGACTGTAACTGCTTGCAGTGCCATATTGTTCGCTCAGATACCCTCGGGATCCCCGCAACGCCGCGAACTGCCCTGGACCGCTGATCGAAGCTATGACAATCACTCCCCAAGGGATGCTGAAAAGGATACAGGCGATCCCAATAAGTCAGAAGGTCCTTGGCGCCCTCTCTTCGCGATAGAACCATCGCATATCGGTAAGACCGAAGGACTGCACACGCCAAATAACCTTCCCGAGCCGGCAAAACGCTACGCCTATCTGTTGGGCATAGATCAGGCATGCGACACCAGCACACAACAAGCCAATTGGAATGACGAAATCGATCATCGTCTTATGCCGAACGATTCAGATGCCCGCCATTGCCAGCGGTTAATTGTTGGGCCATCTATCTCGCAAAGTTATCATAATCGATGTGCAGCGGCAGAAAGCAAAGGAGGCCGAGCCCGAGCAAGAGGTAGATTACCCAGCAGGCCAGCCAACCCCACACCGCGTCAGGGAAGATCAAAATTTTGGCTGCCATGGCCGGAATGAAACTGCCCGCCACAACCATCCGCTGCTCCCCCAAATTGAAACGACCCGCCTTCTGACATTCTGGACAGCGATATGGTGAACTTTTCGAATAGGCCAGCAATCGAAGTGGATTCGCCCGTCTACCGCAATGTGGACATCTGCTCACGTGGCCTCCTTTATACTTCGCCCAACAGGGTAATTATCACTCAAGGGGTTGTTGTTCTTTCAGAATCCGGCAATGAAGCTTGCAGTCTTTAGTCCGGCGCCGCCGAACCTCCGTTCTCATTGGCCGAAAATATCTTGAAGATCAAGCCTGCGGCGCCCAAGAGTCGACGGCGGTCAGACCTCCCCGATGAAAAACCGGCGCCGAGATGCATCGGACCGGCGCAGATTCGGCTCTGGTCGACGCGATTGCCAACTTGGCGCTGCGACCAACCGCGCCGCGGCGGGCCCGCTCCGGCTCGCCGGCCCGACTCCTGTTGGCATGCCACGGGCCTGAAATCGCCGCGCCCGCGACGCAGTGCCCATTCGAATTGCCCGGGCGCGCCGGCGGCGCGCGCTCCCAGTTTCACACCGCAGAGATCAAATGAGCGCAGAGACCGTGTGGTCCCGAATGTAGCCGGCCTCGAGGAGTCCGGCTTCCTGCTCTCCGGATTCCCGGCCGTCCCTCTCCGCTCCCTTCGCGGCCTTCTGTGAGAAGCGATCCCCGGCCCGGCCCGACGTTCAGGCGAGCTTGGGCGGAGGAACCGGCGATGCCACGGCTTCGGGGGCCGCCCGCGGCGCGGTACCCGGCTCGTGGAGGCCCGGGATCGGGCGCGCCAGGTATTCGCCGTAATCGGGAATCTGTCGCTCGTACGCTTCGTTCATGAGCGGCGACGAGATCATGTAGTCGGCGGTGGAACGGTTGCACGCCGCCGGGATGTTCCAGACCACCGCGAGCCGCAGCAACGCCTTCACGTCGGGGTCGTGCGGCTGCGGCTCCAGCGGATCCCAGAAGAAGATCAGGAAATCGATCTCGCCGTCCACGATCATGGCGCCGATCTGCTGGTCGCCGCCGATCGGGCCGCTGCGCAGCCGCCGCACTTTCAGCCCCAGCTCCTCCTCCAGCACCTTGCCGGTGGTGCCGGTGGCGAAGAGCGCATGCCGGGTGAGCGTGCCGCGGTTGAACCGCGCCCATTCCACCAGGTCGTGCTTCCGGTGGTCGTGCGCGATCAGGGCGATCTTCTTGGCGGGGGGAAGGATGGTGGTCGTTTCGGTGGTCATGGCGTCTCCTGGTTTACGGGACCACTATTGGTCCAGGCGGAGCGCATGCCACCCCAATTTGCTTCCGGCGCCCGTCTCGATCCGTCGCGCCAATCCGTGGGGCATCTAGGTCCGGGGTCGCCAACCGCCCGGCGAGACTCCACCATGAACGGCCTGCCGCCATGATCCGCCGCCCGTTGCCCCTGTCCCTCCTCGCCGTCCTGCTCGCGCCGCTGTCCGCCCGGCCGCTACCGCCCATCGATCGCCCCGCCCTGGTGTCGCGGCACGATCCGGTCGTCGCGCGCGTCGATCCGAATGCGCCGCTCGCGGTCGGCAACGGCGGCTTCACGTTCACCGCCGGCATCACCGGACTGCAGACCTTCCCGGCCTTCTACCAGCGGAACGGCGACCCCACCCTGACGATGGCCCGCTGGGCCTGGCGCAGCGACCCGAATCCGCACGGCTACACGCTGCGCGACGCCATGCAGCCGTACACGGCGTTCGGCCGGACCGTGTCGTATCCGACCGACGACCGCAGCCCCGCGGGCCGGTGGCTCCGGGAAAATCCGCACGATTATCCGCTGGCCGAGATCGGCCTGACACTGGCGAAGAGCGGCGGCGCGCCCCTCACGCCGGAGGACGTGCAGGATCCCCGCCAGACGCTCGATCTCTGGGCCGGGGTCATCCACAGCACGTACCGCCTCGACGGCACGCCCGTGACCGTGACCACCGTGTGCCATCCCGGGCTGGACCTCGTCGCCTTCCGCATCGAATCGCCGCTGATCGCTTCCGGCCGGCTGGGCGTGCAGATCGCCTTCCCGCGCCGTTTCGATCCGACGGTCAAGAACACGCCGCCGCTGGACTGGAGCGACCCCCAGGGCTATCGGACCGAGATCGCCAGCCGCGGACCGGATCGCGTCGACCTCGAGCAGGTGGTCGGCGACAGTCGCTTTGAGACAGCCGTCGCCTGGGAGGGGACGGCCCGGCTGGAGCAGTCCGCGCCGCACCACTTCGTGCTGCATGCGGAAAAAGGGACGCCGGCGCTCACCTTCACCGTCTCGTTCGCCCCGGGCGCGCTGCCGGCCCGCCTGCCGGATTTCGAGCAGACGCTCGCCGCCAGCGCCGCGCATTGGGCGCACTACTGGGAAAGCGGCGCCGCGGTGGATTTCTCGGGCAGCACCGACCCGCGCGCGAACGAACTCGAGGGACGCATCGTGCGGTCGCAGTACCTGATGGCCATCCAGGAAGGCGGCGCGGTGCCTCCGCAGGAGTCGGGCCTGGCATGCAGCACGTGGTACGGCAAGTTCCACACCGAGATGATGTGGTGGCACCTGGCGGATTTCGCGCTCTGGGGCCATGATGCCTACGTCGCCAAGGGGCTGGCGTGGTTCCAGGCGCACCTGCCGCTGGCGCGGGAGATCGCGCAACGGCGCGGATTGCGCGGCGCCCGCTGGCCGAAGATGGTCGGGCCGGACGGCCGCGAGAGCCCGGGCGGCAATCCCCTGATCGTCTGGAACCAGCCCACGCCGATCTACCTGGCGGAGCTGCTCTATCGGAACTCGCCCACCCCGGCGACCCTGGCGCGGTACCGCGACCTCGTGCTGGAGTCGGCGGACTGCATGGCCTCCATGCTGCACTTCGATCAGGCGCGCGGCTGCTACGTCCTCGGCCCGCCGCTGTGGATCGTCCAGGAAATCTACGATCCGGCCACGAGCCAGAACCCCTGCTTCGAGCTCGCCTACTGGCGCTTCGGTCTCGAGGTGGCGCAGCGCTGGCGCGAGCGCCTCGACCTGGGTCGTGATCCCGCGTGGGATCACCTGCTCAAGCACCTCGCGCCCCTGCCGGTGAAGGATGGCAAGTACGTCGCGCTCGAATCGCACCCCGACACCTGGGAAAACGCCGCCAGCCGCCACGATCATCCGGAGATGCTGATGCCGCTCGGGATGCTGCCGGGCGAAGGGGTCGACCGCCCCACGATGCAGCGCACGCTCGACGCGGTCCTGCACACCTGGGATTGGAAGGCGAAGATCTGGGGCTGGGACTACCCGATGATCGCGATGACGGCCACGCGGCTCGGGCATCCCCGCGAGGCGCTCGACATCCTGCTCCGCAACGGGCCGAACAACCATTACCTGCCGGACGGCCTGTGTCCCCAGCGCGGCGAAGGCACGTCCCTGGCGACCTCGCCGGGAAAACACCACTACGACATCGCCGCCTACCTGCCGGCCAACGGCGCCTTCCTTTCGGCCGTCGCCCTCATGGTCGCCGGCTGGGACGGCTGCCAGGTCGCACATCCCGGTTTCCCTGACGACGGCAGCTGGACCATCCGCGCCGAAGGCCTGCACCGGCTGCCCTGAGGAACGGCCTCTGCGTCCAAACCGCATTGCCCGGAACGAGCTCCAGCATCACCGTCGTCCCATGAAATCCGCCCAGCTCGCGGGC
>JBJKRV010000529.1:0-9853 GCA_046704465.1 Opitutaceae bacterium
ATCCTGAGTTGGGTGGGCTTCGCGAATGAGGCCGCGGTGCAATCTGCCCACACGATCTTTATGATCCGCTTCCTGCTCGCGGCGATCCCGATCGCCGGCCTGCTCCTGGCCATGGTTGCCCTCGCCCGGTTCCCGCTCTCGCAGGAAAAGATGGCCGAGATCCGCGCCGCGCTCGAAGCCCGACGCGGCCAGGTGTAGCCGACCGGCTGCCGACCGACCTCGTGCCGGCGACGGTTGCCGGTCGGGCGCGAGGCGGAGTTTGTCACGTAATACGTGACAAACTCGCGCGGGCCCCAGCCGCCCCGCGTCTCGCAACTCTGCAGCCCAACACGTGGCCGACGGCGTGGCCCCCCGGGCGACGTCGGTCCTGCCGGGGCGGACCGCCCGAGCGCCAGCGGCTCTTCGATCTGCTCAGACCTGACCCGCAAGGCCGGCGGCGTCATCCGATTGCAGCCGGCCAAACCGCCGTCACTGAAAACCCCGGTGGATGATCACGTATCACCCTACATGGATGAATTCCCATGTTGAAGAATCCTGGTTTGCCAGCGTCCGACGGAAATGGCACATCGGCGGACCTCCCCTATGTACGATCCTCTTCATATGCCCTACGCCATGCTGCTACCCGCGGAGCTCGCGCTCGGCCTGTTCAAGGCTGCCGCCGCCTCGGCCCGCGCTGCGGCGCATCGGATGCGCCCGGCCCCGCGCCGTCGGCGGGTCGGCCAAACGCTCCACCCCGGTCCGGCCACGCCGCTCTGGAATGAGTTGGTGAAACAAGCGCGGCCTCGGCTTCGGCGCCGCGGCGAAAAAGTGAAACTCGCCCGCCTGCTCGGACTCCCCCGGCAGCGGATTCACGAATCCCTCAAATCGGGCACGATGTGTCTCGACGCCGAACGCACCCTGCTGCTGTTGTGCTGGGTTGCTCGCCGGATGCAAGGTCGGGAACTCACGGCTTGATCGGGCGGCCAAGGGCCAGTGGAGCCGGGCTCCGCTTGCGCATGGCGGAGTTTGTCACGAATTACGTGACAAACTCGCGCCGGCCCCGTCCATCCGGGCAGATCGAGTCCGCCGACCCCGGCGGCTTTTGCCACGCCATCCGGTGCCAGTGGGTCGGGTGGGGGCGGCCCCGGACGTGTGGGGGCAACCGGTGCGCATCGAGGCGCCTCGTCCTCAACGAGGATGCCGGAGCGCACCCGGCTCCGCCGCGGGGTTCGGGGCCGGACCGGAGTCTTGATCCGGCCGCCGACAGGGCGCCCGGACCAAATCGGGCGTCACGCCGTCGCGGTGGCGCCGCCTTCCGGCAGGCGCCGCGCCTTCAACTCGACCTCGATCTCGTGCACCCGCTTGTCCGTGAGCGGATAGAACAGGATGAGCACCATCGAGACCACGCCGACCGCCGCGGGGATGTAGCTCATCAGCAGCACGATGTTGTGGAGCACCGCCGGATTCTGGGCCTTGTCCGGGATATAGCCCGCCGTCGAGAGGAGCACCCCGGCGACAAAACTGCCCACCGCCCAGCCGAACTTCTGTGTCATGGTCGAGGCCGCGAACACCAGGCCCGTCGCCCGGCTGCGATGCTTCCACTCGGCGTAGTCGGCCGTGTCGGCGTACATCGCCCAGAGAATCACGCTCAGCGGTCCGCCCGTGACCGAACCGATGACCTGCAGCGAGAACATCCAGCCGACCTGGTCCGGCCGGAGATAGTAGAACGCCGCCGTGCAGACGATGGCCACGGTGAACAGGATCAGGAACGCCGGCTTCTTGCCGATCCGGTTGGCAAACCAGCCCACCAGGAGCGCCCCGACCAACGCCCCGACGCCGCCGACCGTGTTGAAGGCCGAGATCAGCTCGGTGAAATCGTAGCGATGCGCGCCGACCAGCGGCAGCGACACGGTCCGCGGTCCGACGTAGTACCTGACAAAATAGGTGCTGATGGTGAGTCGGGTGGCAACGAACAGGATCATCGTGACCGTGCAGGCGACCAGGATCAGCCAGGGACCATTGGTGAAGAGCTGACCCAGGTCGCGCCGGACCGGGGTCTTTTGCGCCGGCGGCGGCCGCACGCGCTCGCGGGTGCCGGCGAACACGACCAGGAAGAACGCGATCGCGGCGAGGCCGTAAATGACGAACGACAACTGCCAGCCGCGCGGGCTGTCCGGCCGGCCGCCGATCCACTTCGCCATCGGCAGAAGGGAGATCGAGACGATGGTGGCCGAGACATAGGCAAACACGAACTTGACCGACGAGAGGATGGTCCGCTCCTTCGGGTTGGGTGAGAGCACCCCCAGCATCGCGGTGTAAGGAATGTTGATCGCCGTGTAGAGCATCATCATCCCGTTGATGGTCACGTACGCCCAGATCAGCTTGCCGGTGGAGCTGAAGTGCGGCGTGGTGAACATCAGCACCCCCATCGTGGCGAACGGCACGCAGAGCCAGAGCAGGTAAGGGCGGAATTTGCCCCACCGCGTCTCGGTGCGGTCGGCGAGCATGCCCATCATCGGATCGTTCACGCCGTCCCAGATGCGGCTGACGAGGAACATCGTGCCGGCGGCCACGGCGGTGATCTTGAACACGTCCGTGTAGAACCAGAACAGGTAGAGGCTGAACGTCTGCCAGTAGAGGACGGAGGCGAGATCGCCGAATCCGTAACAGAACTTCTCCCGGAAGGGTACCTTGTCGGAGGCGGGCATGGGGTCGGGCGGCGCCCCAAAGTGCTACGGCGCCGGAAACGCAACGCGAGAAAATAACGCCGGTCGCGGACACCGGTGCCGCCATTGCGTTTGTCCGCTTCCCGGTCACACTCCGGCGCGATGAGGCCCCAGGTCCTGCTCGGCACACCACGCCCACGCTCGTCCGCTGCTGTGCCGAGCTCCGACTGCCGCTGGTCGACCTCAACGACACTCCGCCATACCCCGGCGTGCCCAAGATTCGGCCGGACAACGTCGGCGTCGGGCACGTGGGCGCTGAACATTTCATCGAAAGAGGTTACCGCCACTACGGATTCTGCGGCTTCGCCAACGACGGCTGGTCCCGTGAACGGCGCGACGGATTCGTCGAGGCGCTCGCCCTGGCCGGGCACGGTTGCGAGGTGTTCGACGTCGACTGGCCCGGCGATCTCACGCCGTCCTGGGACGCCAAACAGACGGCGTTGTTGACGGCGTGGCTGCAGCGCCTGCCAAAGCCTGCGGCCGTCATGGCGAGCAACGACCTGCGGGCGCTCCAGGTGATCGGCGCGGCCCAGGAGGCGGCGATGCTGGTGCCCGAGGAGATCGCCGTGCTGGGCGCCAACAATGACTCGACCCGGTGCGACCTGTCCTATCCGCCGCTGTCGAGCGTCGAGCTGAACGCCTTTCAATCGGGGTATCAGGCGGCCGAGACCCTGGCGGCACTGATGGCCGGTCGTCCGGCGGACTTGGTTGATCGTCGGGTGGAACCGATCGGCGTGGTCACCCGGCACTCAACGGATGTGCTGGCGATCGACGACCGGAACATGGCGGCGGCGCTGAGCTTCATCCGCGAGCACGCCTGCCAGGGTATCACCGTAAGCCAAGTGTTGGCGCACGCCCATGCCTCGCGCAGCCAGCTCGAAAAGAAGTTCCGTCGCTATCTTGGCCGCTCGCCGCAGACCGAGATCCGCCGCGTGCAGGTCATCAAGATCCGGCAGCTCCTGTTCGAGACTGACTTCCCGCTGAAGAAGATTGCCGATCTCGCCGGCTTTGAGCACGTGGAGTACCTGTGCGTCGTTTTCAAACGCCTGACCGGACGGTCACCCGGTCAGTACCGCAAGCAGGTGCAGACGCGACACCGCGACTGATTTCACGCGGCATGCGCCCCGGCATGATTTGAAAAACGGAGCCGCTTCCGGGTTTCGCGAACCGGTTGCGCGGCGGAACTGCGGAGGACGACCAAGGCTCCGTCGCGAAAGTCCGCAGGTCCTTGTTGAGTCAACTGTTGACCGAAAAACCCTTTGATGCAGAGCCGTTTTGCGGCTCATAGTCGGTTTTTAGCGTCTTAACGCACTATTTGGTGCTTTAGTCGCGAAGTTGCGAACACGAACCCCGCTTACCCAGGACCGTCGTTCAAACCCAACTCATCGCCCCGTATGCTCAGCCACCCAGCACGATCGAGTTTGGCCGGCATGCCGCAGAGTCGTCCCACCCCGGCGTCCGGGTCTTTCCACCCCACGCTTCCGACCGGCGTTCGTGACCAGTTTCGAATCCACGATCGCAGCGTCAGCGCCGAACCCCGGCCCAGGATGTGATCAAGACATGGGTCTACTGTTAGACCAAACGTCCCTTTGAAATTTCTGTTGATAGCAGTTCATCGTACTTTCCCAGCCTTTCACCGTTAGCGCACCGCATTTGGTCTCGGATTTCTGAAGACGACCCTCGTCGGTCGGCCATTCCGAACCACAACTACAACCCACTATGAAGGAACCCCCCCGGTTTGCGGGAATTCTGCCTACTGTCCGCGTCGCCGCCTGTGCGGCGATTAGCTTGCTCCTCGTGCCATTAACCCACGCCCAAGCCGCCGCGGCCGGGACGTCCCCGGCCACCAGCAGCAAATCCACCGCCAATGAGCAGGTGGTGCACCTGAATCCATTCGAGGTGACGGCTTCAAAAACCGTCGGCTACCAGGCGTACGAGACCCTCGCCGGGACCCGAATTCGCACCAATATGGCCGACGTCAGTGCCTCGATCTCGGTCATCACCCCAGAGTTTCTTCAGGATATCGGAGCCACCGACAACGGCACGTTGCTGCAGTACACGCCCAATGCCCAGGTGGCCAGCCCCCAGGGCACCTATGCCGGCGTCGGCAACGCCGCCACGGCCGACGAAATCAGTATTCTGCGCGATCCGCTCATCGGCAACCGAATCCGCGGTCTCGCCCCCGCGGACAACGCGCGCAACTTCTACATCTCGGACATCCCGTGGGATTCCTATAACGTCAGCCGCATTTCCATTCTGCGCGGCCCGAATTCGATCCTGTACGGCTTGGGCAGCCCGGCCGGCATCGTCAACGCGGCCACAAACCAGGCCGATTTCTACAACCGGGACTCCGTGACATTTCGCACCGGCTCCTACGGCAGCAATCGCGCATCCGTCGACTTTAACCAGCAAATCATTCCCAACGTCCTCGCCGTTCGCGTGGACGGTCTGTGGAGCGACCAGAAATACGAGCAGAAGCCTGCCTTCGACAACGACAAGCGTCTCTACGGGGCATTGCGTTTCGATCCGCAGCTGTTCCGGAACCCCTCATTTCACACCAGCCTGAAGGTGAACTGGGAACACGGTGAGGTAAATGCCAACCGGCCCCGCTTGGTTCCGCCGAACGACAGCGTCACGCCGTGGTTCCGCCCCGAAACCGTCAGCGCCAGCAATCCCTTCGGCGGCATGGGCCGGACGCTCGTCAACAATCTCTATGACCCGTGGCGGACCGACAACGTCGTCCCCGGCAACGGCTATGGGATGAACCAGCAGACCACGGTGAACTACCAGCCCTGGCTCATGAACATGGCCAACCAGCAGCAGGCCTACTGGATGATCGACGGCACCACCAACCAGCTTTACGGCGTCAACGGCGGCTACATCAACAACGGCGCGGTCGACACCAATGGAAACTTCACCGGGTATGCCGGCGGCCTCCAGGGCAGACAGACGAGCGACATGTTTTATGGTGTCAACGGCCTCCCGGGAGCGGTGAACAATTACGACAACGCCACCCCCGGTACCTTCCCTCTCGCGAAATACGGCCAGTACCGGACGATGTCGTTGCTGGATCCGTCGGTCTTCGACTTCTACCACACGCTGATCGACGGTCCGACCAAGTCCGAATACGAGAACTGGAACGCCTACGATATCGACCTCACCCAGACGGGCTGGGACAACCGCGTGGCCTTCGAATTCACCTATGACCGTCAGAAATACAAGCGCGGCGGGCAGGCCCTCCTCGGCGACAGTCCGACCCTCACGCTGGACATCCTGAAGAACAATCTGGACTACTACCTGAGCGGCGCGAACGGGACCACCAGCGTGACCAATCCCAACCTGGGCCGCCCCTATGTCACCAGCAACGGTGGTTCCGGCAACTCCTACACCAGCGACCGCGAGGTTCGGCGCGGCTCGCTGTTCGCCGAACTGCGGCCCTCGGACTTCACCAGCAACAGCTTCCTCCTGAAGCTGTTTGGGAAGCAGCGGTTCAATGGCGTCGCCTCCGACGAGAAATACTACAACGAACAGCGCTCCTGGGCGATGTTCGGCAACAGCAATGCGTGGGATCAATACTGGACCGGCAGCGGCAACACCGAGCCTCTCGCCGGCTCCGGCAGCCGGCCGCCGGTGGCATTCATCTACCTCGGCTCGTCGATCATCAACCGCGCGTCGGCGTCCGGGGCGAACATTCCGGGCATCACGGCTCCCGTCACGTACCAGAATGCGGGCGTCTACGTGTTCGACACCACGTGGAAGAACAATGGGGTCAGCCCCAGCGCCCCGTGGAACGTCCCAAGCTCGCTCTTCTCGATCTACAACGGATATCCGAGCCCGAACGGCACCACCCAGCTCTACCAGAACTCGAATCCCGCCAACTACGTCGGCTGGAACAGCAACTTCCAGGACAACCTCGTACGCTATAACAACGGCCAGGATTTGAGCCTCCTTACCAACGCTGAGAAGGCGCTGCGCGAGACGCTCTCCTATTCCGGTTCCTACCAGGGTTACTTCTGGAACAACGCCCTCGTGGCGACTCTCGGCTGGCGCTATGACGAGGTGAAGACCAAGGACGTGACGGCCCAGACGCAGCCCCAGGACAAGAACATCCTGAACGTTCAGCCCGATGTCTACAACCTGGACGGAGGCTACCCACACAGCCAGATCTTCAAGGGTCACTCCACCAGCGGCGGCGCGGTGCTGCACATCAACAACCTGCTGCCGCACGATTTCCTCCCGATCAACATCAGCGTCGGTTACGACGAGTCGAGCAACTTCCAGGTCACGAGCGTGCGCCGGGACATCTACGGCAACCCGATCGGGAACCCGACGGGCAAGACCGTCGAGTACAGCGCCCTCCTCTCGACCAAGGACAACAAGTACTCCCTCCGGGTGGTCAAATACAAGACCACGATCACCAACGGCACCAGCACCCTCGGCAATCCCGCCGGCCTGGGCGTGGCGATCCAGCAGGGCCTGGATTTCCGCAACATCTACCTGTACCAGCTGGGCCTCTACAGCATGAGCTCGGCCAACCAGGATTCCTACCGCAACCGGTGGACCAACGCCTATCCGACCGAGACGGCGGCGCAGGCTCAGGCCGAGGAGGATGCCGCGATCACCGGCTGGAACAACATCCAGAAGCACCTCGAAACCACGGGCTTCTTCAAGGCTTGGGGCTTCACGCCGACGGGCCCCGACTCGATCCTGGTCGATCGCACGACCTACCTGAGCGACCCGTCCAAGTATCAGCCCGACCCGTCGACGGTCTATGCCTACACAGCGACCCCGCCGCAGGGTTTCACGGTGACCGCAGACACAGCGTCGAAGGGCTACGAATACGAATTCATCGCCAACCCGCTGCCGAACTGGCGCGTAGAGGTCAACGCCTCCGAAACCACGGCGGTGCAAAACAACGTCGGGGGCGCGGCGCTCACCGATTTCGTCAATTACATCTCCTCGCAGTTGATCAACTCGGACGGCACCCTGACTCCGGCCGGCAAGCTGCCCGAGTACGGCAACCCGGGTCTCGCGATCTATCCCTTCCGCTGGGGACCGTGGCTCTCCAACTACCAGCTCCTGAAGCTGCAGGAAGGCTCGGCGGTGCCTGAGATCCGCAAGTGGCGCTACAACGTCATCACCAACTACGAGTTCCCCAGGAGTTTTCTCAATGGGGCCCTCAAGGGTGTCGGCGTCGGCGCCGCCTACCGCTGGATCGACAAGGTCGTCATCGGCTATCCGGTCGGCTCCAACGGCCAGTTCGAACTCGACAAACCCTACTACGGTCCGTCGGAAGGCTATGCCGATCTCTGGATCAGCTACCACCGCATGCTTTCGGACCACATTGGCTGGAGGATCCAGCTCAATGTCCAGAACGTCGGGGCGAAGAACAAGCTGATCCCCGTCTCGGTCGAGCCCGATGGGCACACGTGGGCCACCGTGCGCATCGCGCCCGTGCAGCAATGGTTCCTGACCAATACCTTCACCTTCTAGGCGGCGCAGTGACTCAACCCGCCTAGACAGACTTCCAGAGCCGGGCCTCGATGGCCCGGCTCTTTTTATTCGCCGCCTGCCGGCATCGGTCGTAGATTGCCGCGGGCGCCGTGCCATGCGGCGGTCTTGCCGCCGATCGCCAACAACCTTTCCAACCCTGAAAGTCATGTCCCGCGTAATCAAATCCCTGTCGTTCTGTTCCTGGTGCTTTGCCTTCGTCATCATCGCCGCCGCCGCGCCCGCTCCCAAGGGCGGTGCCTGGGTCGGCACCTGGTCGGGGGCGCCGCAACTGACCGAACCGAGAAACCTGCCTCCGGTGCCGCTCGCGGACAGCACCCTGCGACAAATCGTGCATGTCTCGATCGGCGGCCACCGGGTTCGCGTCGAGTTTTCCAACGCCTTCGGAGACGGCCCCGTCACCATCACCGCGGCCGCCATCGCCACCCCGGAGGCGCCCGGCGTCATTCACACCCGCACCAGCAAGGCCCTGAGTTTCGGCGGCCAACCCGGCGTGACGATCGCCCAGGGAGCCATGGCGATCTCCGATCCGGTCGACTACGACCTGGCGCCGCTGGCCAACCTCATGGTGACAGTCCAATTCGGTCAGATCTCCGCCACGCACGTCACCGGACACCCCGGCGCCCGGTGCACTTCCTTCCTGAGCAAGGGCGATTGGGTGAAGGCTCACACCCTGCCCGATCCCGCGACCTTTGAACACTGGTATATTCTGAGCGGCGTGCAGGTGTGGGACACCCATCCCGCCGGCGTGCTCGCGATTCTGGGCGATTCAATCACGGACGGACACGCCTCCACGGACAATGAAAACCGGCGCTGGCCCGACGATCTGGCGCTCCGCATGCACGCGGATCCGCGGACTGACGGGATCGGCATCCTCAACCAGGGCATCGGCGGCAATCGTCTGCTGCACTACGGTCTCGGGCCCGCGGCTCTTGCACGTCTCGATCGCGACGTTCTCGACCAACCCGACGTCCGGTGGCTGATCGTGTTCGAAGGCGTCAATGACATCGGCACCTCACCCAAGGAGCACCAGGACGACCTGGCCCGGAAGATCATCGACGCCTACAGGGAAATCATCCGCAAGGCGCATGCGCACCACATTCTCGTCTATGGCGCAACCATCACCCCCTTTGGCGGCTCATTCTATGACAGCCCGGCCCATGAAGCCGTCTGGAAGGAAGTCAACCACTGGATCCGGAACAGCGGCCAGTTTGACGACGTGATCGATTTCGACGCCGTGATGCGCGACCCGGCGCATCAGAACCACCTCGCCCCGGCCATGGACTGCGGTGATCACCTGCACCCGTCGAACTGGGGCTATCAGGTGATGGCCGGTGCCGTCGATCTCGGCCTGTTCACCCGCTGAGCGAATCTGTCGTTGCTCCCTGCGACGCCGTCGGCGCTTCCCCGGCGTCAGCGTGGCGGCAAATCCGATCCGGCTTTTTCGGCGTTCTCGCTGATGTTCAGGTAGCCGCTCTTTTGAGGACAGGCCACCTGCGACGTGGAACCGCGCGGCCAGCGAATATGGAAGGTCGCGCCGGTTGCGAGCCTCGGCGAAACGGAGAAGAAAGCCGTGGTCGTTGACTGGCTCGCGAAGCCGCCGCCGGCGTGCAGCTCCGAAACCTGCAGGATCCGGC
>JBJKRV010000530.1:0-5857 GCA_046704465.1 Opitutaceae bacterium
CTCCGCGGCGGCGACCGGCGCCAGGCGGGTCTTGCGCGCGACCAGACGCTGGAGCTTCCGGCCGCCGAAGAGCAGGTAGAGGGGCACTCCGACGTAGGGGATCAGGACGATGACCAGCAGCCAGGCCACCGTGTTGCCCGGCTGGCGCTTTTCGCTCATCAGCCGGGCGATGAGGAAGACCGCCAGCAGAAACCCGCCGACCGTCAGCAGATGGCGCAGGATGTCGACGTAGAGCGGAGTTTGCGACTCCATGACTCGGAGCCTGAGTGTGCCAGACCCGCGCGAGTCTGGGAAGCGCAATTGCCGATGCTGGAGCGGCTTCTTGCCAACCCCGACTCCGACGTGTTGGATGCGCGGTTCCGACCCATGCCCACGCCGACCGCCGCCACCCGCCAGTTGCGCCGCCGCCTCGGTCCGATCGTCCGCACCGACCGCCGCTCCCGGTGGGCGGCGTCGTTCGACAGCAGCAACCTTTCGTTCCTGCCGGAGGCGGTCGTGCGTCCGGTTCGGCGCGATCAGGTAGGCGCGGTGCTCGAACTGGCCAACCGCCACCGCGTGCCCGTGACGGTTCGCGGCCGGGGCACGTCGCTCACGGGCTCCGCCTCCCCGGCGCGCGGCGGATGGGTGATCGACCTGACGGCGCTGCGGCGCGTGCGAATCGATGCGGAGGCCGGACTGGCGTGGGTGGAGGCGGGCGCAACCAACGACTCCGTCCAGCAGGCGGCGGAGGCCCGGGGCTGGTTCTATCCGCCCGATCCCTCCTCAACCCGCTACTGCACGATCGGCGGCAACATCGCCTGCAACGCCGGCGGGATGCACGGCGGCAAGTACGGGGTGACCCGCGATTACGTCCTGGCCCTCGGCGGCTTTCTGCCCACCGGCGAACGGGTGGAGTGGGGGGCGGCGACCCGGAAGTTTGCGGCCGGACTAAACCTCCGCGACCTGTGGATCGGCAGCGAAGGCCTGTTGGGCGTCGTGACGGACGCCGTGTTGAAGCTGATCCCGGCGCCCGAGGCGCGCTGGACGCTCCTCACGTCGTTCGCCGGCGAAGCGGAGGCCCTGCGCGCGGCCCGCGCCCTGTTCGCCGCGCGGCGCCAGCCGGCGATCTGCGAGTTTCTCGACCGCCAGTCGGTGCAGTGTGCCGAGGCCGCGACCGGCACGGCCGTGTTTCCCGGTCAGGCCGGCCGGCCGGTCATCCTGCTCGAATTCACCGGCACCCGTCGCGAGCTCGAGATCGAGAAGGCGGCCGTGCTGGCGTGGGCGAAGCGGCACGCCACGGCATTTCGCGCGGCGCGGAGCCGGGCCGAAGCGGAGAAGCTCTGGACGGTCCGGCGCAAGTGTTCGGGCGCGATGTTCGAACTCGGGGATTCCAAGCTCAACGAGGACGTCGTGCTGCCGATGCGCCGGTACGGGCAATTCGCCCGGTTCCTCGAGCGCCTGCGGCGGGAGTCCGGCCTGCCCATCCCGACCTTCGGGCACCTGGCGGACGGCAACCTGCACGTGAACATCATGTACCATGCCGCCAGCCCGGCCGAGAGCCGCGCCGCCCGGCGGGCCGTGCAGAGCCTGATGGAGACGGTGGTGGCGATGGGCGGGGCGATCTCGGGCGAACACGGCATCGGGCTGGCCAAGACTCCGTTCCTGCGCCTCCAGCATTCGGCGGCGGCCGTGCGCGCGATGCGGCGGGTCAAGCAGGCGCTCGATCCGCGCGGAATCCTCAATCCCGGGAAGATGTTCGAGGTCTTCCGGGTCTGGGAGCACCCGCGCGTGGCGGTGCGGCTGCCCTGGGACCATTGAGCGGCATTCGTGGCAACAAAAAGCCTGCCGGCGGGTCGATTGGCCGAAATCTTGAGATCTGGCAACCGGGCATCGCCAATCGGTCAATCGACCCATCCAACCGGGGCCGGATCGGACACTTTTTCCCCATTCCGGATTTGCGACGCCCGAGACAGGCTCGGGGTCGCCGGTGGCCTGGCGATGGTCCCGGCCGGGTCCCCGCCGGTGTGCGTTTTGCAGGAAACCGGCGTCGGATCGAAGTCATGCACTTTCCCGTTGCGGTCGCAAAATCGTCACACTCTATTCGGCTCCGTCGATCTGCATGTATCTTCAGGCGCTCAAACTCCACGGATTCAAATCATTCGCTGATTCCACCGTCCTCCGCTTCGAACCCGGCGTCACGGCCATCGTCGGCCCCAACGGTTGCGGGAAGAGCAACATCGCCGACGCCGTCCGCTGGGTGCTGGGCGAGCAGAGCGCCAAGGCCCTCCGGGGCGGCAAGATGCAGGACGTCATCTTCGAGGGCACCGAGCAGCGCAAGCCGCTGCACCTGTGCGAGGTGTCCCTGCTCCTGTCCGACTGCGAGGCGCAGCTCGGCACCGAGTACCACGACGTGGAGATCACCCGCCGGACGTCGCGCGACGGGCAGAGCGAGTATTTCCTCAACGGCCATGCCTGCCGGCTCAAGGACATCCAGCGCCTGTTCATGGACACCGGGGTGGGGCGCACCTCGTACTCCATCATGGCGCAGGGGCAGATCGACCAGGTGCTGTCGTCGAAGCCCGACGAGCGCCGCGCCGTTTTCGAGGAGGCCGCCGGCATCACCCGCTACAAGAGCCAGCGCCGCGAGGCGCTCGCCAAGCTGGCGCTGACGGACCAGAACCTGGCGCGGCTGACCGACGTGATCGCGGAGGTCGGCCGCCAGATCGGCAGCCTCCGGCGGCAGGCGTCCAAGGCCATGCGTTACAAGCGCCTGAGCTTCCGCCTGCGCCACCTCAGCCTGGCCCATGGCGGCTGGCAGTGGAGCCGGCTGCAGACGACCCTGGCGGAGCTGGAGGCGACGGCCGCGGGCTTGCGGGCGGCCGCCGAGGACTGCCGGACCACGCTGGATGCGGGGCAGCGAACGCTGGCCGAACTCAAGGCGCGCCGCAGCGAGCACAACCAGCGGGTGCAGGAGGCGCAGCAGGCCGTCTTCGATCTGCGCTCGCAGCGCGAACAGGCCGAGAACCAGGCGGGCGTGGCGGAGATCAAGCGCACCAGCCTGGATGAGCGCATCCAGTCCAGCCGCGACGCGCTCGGCGAGCTGGAGATGCAGCTCCGCGAGGTGACCGCGCAGGTCGACAGCGGGGCGCAGGACAAGCAGATGCAGTTGAATCTCCTCGGCAGCTCGGACGCGGTGTTTCAGCAGCGCAACCGGGAGCTCGCGATCGTGGAGGGTGACCTGACGCGGCGGGAGCAGGAGCTGCAGCAGGCTCGGCTCGAGCTGCTGCAGCTGGAAAGCGCGGTGACGCGCCTGCGGAACGACTGCTCGGGCTACGAGGTGGAGGCCAGGACGAGCGGCCGGCGCCACGACGAGCTGGCGGCGCAGATCGGCGAGCTGCGCCAGACGCGGGAGGCGGCCGACGCGCGAGCGGCGGAGGAGCGCCAGCGCCTGGAGGAGGCCCGGGCGGGACAAAGCCGGGCCCACAACGAGGTGCAGGCGGCGCAGCACGCGCTGGAGGAAGCGACGACGCATTTTCGCGAGGGACAGCGGCGCGCCCAGGAGATCGACCGGGCGCTGGCGCAACGGACCGCCCGCCTGCGGCTCCTGCAGCAACTGCAGCAGCGGTGGGAGGGGTTCGGCGAGGGCGCGAAGGCGCTGCTGCAGGGCCGTCTCGACGCGGTCCTCGCCGGGCAGAAGGTGACGCCGGTCACCCACGAGCTGGAGGTGAAGCCGGAGTACGGCCGCGCCCTCGAGGCCCTGTTGGGTTCCGCGGTGGAGGCGATCGCCGTGCCGGGCGTCCCGCTGGCGCGCCAGATTCTCGCCAGTCTCGACGAGCAGAAGATCGGGAGCGCCTGCCTGCAGGTCGAGGCGGGCCCGCGTCCGGCCGCGCCGGACCCGGCGTTGCCGGACTGCCTGCAGCCGGCGACCACGGCGCTGGCCAATCCGGATCCGGCGCATCCGATCGCCGCCGTGCTGGCCGGGTGCTACATCACCCCGAGCCTGGACGAATTTCTGGAGTATTGGCGGGCGCATCCGGAATTGCGCTTTGTGCGGGTGGCGACGCCGCGGGGCGAACTGGTGGACGGGCGCGGCCTGGTCTACGGCGGGCACCAGCAGCGGCTGGCCGGCGGCATCGTGCAGCGGGAGATCGATCTGCGCGAGACGGCGCGCGAGCTGGCCCACGAGCAGCAGCTGCACGACGCCCAGAAGGAGTCCAATCAGAAGCTGGCCGCGACGCTGCAGGCGGCGGAGGCGGCGCTGGAGCAGCGGCGCAAGGATGTCCTGACCGCAACCCAGCAGGTGGCGGCAGTGCAGGCGGAGGCGCGCAACGCCGACCGGGCGAGCGAAGAGGCGGCCGGCCGCCTGCAGCGCCTGGAGCGCGAACTGGGCGGTCTGGAACAGGCGCGGAGCGAAGCGGAGCAGCGCCTCGCCCGCGCGCAATCCGGCTTGAACGCCGCCGAGGAGGGGATGAACGCGCACAAGGCGTCGATCACCGGGATCGAGGAACAATTGACCGCCTTGCGGACCGACCGGGACGGCAAAAAGGAGGCGCTGGCCCAGGCGCGGCTGGAACTGGCGGAGCGCCGCCAGAAGGTCGAGGTCCTGGACCGCGGACTCGGCGAGATGCAAAGGCGGCGGTCACAGCTCGGCGAACTGCTGGAGCAGCGCCAGCAGGAGGTCGAGGTCTGGACCGAGCAGTCCCACGAACTGGAGCGCGAGGGCGGGGCGCAGCGCGCCCGCGCCGCGGAGATTGTCCGGACGCTGGCGGTGGCGCAGGAGACGGTGGAAGGCATTCGCGGCGGCCTGGCGGCACTGGAGGGGGAGATTGCGACGGGCGAGGAGAGCCAGCAGGCGCTGCACGCGCGCAACGATTCCACGCAGGAGGAGCTCGGCCATTGCGAGGTGCGCCTCGCGGAGGCGCGCTCGCGGGCCCAGTTTCTGGCCGAGGAGGTGAAGCGCGAGTTCGACGCGGACATCGCGGCGCTGGATTGGAAGGACCTGCTGTGGCACGCGGAGGACGATCCGCCGGACCTGAAGCCGCTGGACCTCGATGAAGACGAACCCGAGGCGGGCGGGCAGAGGCCGGAGGCCAGAGGCCGGAAGCCGGAAGCCGGAGAACAGAAGCCGGAAGCCGGAAGTCAGAATGCGGAGGCCGGGGCGCCGCCGCCGGCGGAGGGCGAAGGCACAACGAAAGCCAAGACCTCGAGTCCGAAACGCAAGACCAGGCGGGAGCGCCCGGCGCCGGGCGAATCGGACCTGGCGGCGCTCGAGCAGACGAATTGGGATGAGATCAAGGCTTCGATCGAGGCCCTGCGGCAGCGGCTCGCGAGCATGGGCGCGGTGAACCTGGTCGCGATCGACGAATATGCCGAACTGCGGCAGCGGTTCGATTTCCTCAAGGCCCAGAATGGCGATTTGACGGCGGCCAAGGCTGAATTGGTCAAGGCGATCGACGAGATCAACCGCACCTCGCAGCAGCTCTTCGAGCAGACGTTCGAGCAGATCAAGAAGAGCTTCGAATTCACGTTCGAGGCGCTGTTCGGCGGCGGGCATGCCCGGCTCGAGCTGGTGCAGGCCGAAGACATCCTGGAGAGCGGGATCGAAATCATCGCCCAGCCGCCCGGCACCCGCCTGCGAAGCATTTCCCTGCTTTCCGGCGGCCAGAAGACGCTCACCGCGGTGGCCCTGCTGTTCGCCCTCTACCTGGTGAAGCCGTCTCCGTTCTGCCTGCTGGACGAGCTCGACGCCCCGCTGGACGAATCGAACATCGGTCGTTTCACCAAGCTGCTGCGGAATTTCACCCGGAACTCGCAGTTCCTGATCATCACCCACAACAAGCGCACGATCGCGGCCGCGACCGCGATCTACGGCGTGACC
>JBJKRV010000531.1:0-10241 GCA_046704465.1 Opitutaceae bacterium
CACCCGGCGCCAGTCGATGTCGCCCCGGCCGAAGCGCAGCGTCGCCATGCCTTCCGGGCCCCGGTTCGCCTCCACCTGGTAGACGCGCCCGCCTTCCTCCTTCTCGTCCGGCCGCCCGGCATCGAACACGACGCCGTCCCCCGGCTTCAGCGGCGCCAGCAGGCGCAGCGAGGCCGATTCGCCCGCGACGCGCGCAATCTCGCCGAGAAACACGCCGCGTTTCGTCCCGAACCGCGCGTGCACCAGCGCCTGGTTGTCGATCCCGCGCAGCCAGCCGGTGTGGAGCCCGCGCGAAAAACTCATCTCCAGCTCATAGCGGGCGTCGGCCGGGGCCGCGGCCGGGGCGGGGCGGCCCGTCAGCCCGGCCATCACCCGGTCCAGTTCCTCCCGATAAACCCGGGTGATGCTGGCGACGTACTCGGGTGACTTGAGGCGGCCCTCGATCTTCAGCGACGCCACGCCGGCGCGCACGAGATCCGGCAGCACCTCCAGCCCGGCGAGGTCGCGCGGGCTCAGCAGGTAACGCCGGTCGCCCAGCGACACCTGCCGGCCGTCGGCGATCAGATCGTATGGCAGGCGGCAGGCCTGCGCACACTCGCCGCGGTTGGCGGAGCGCCCCCCCAGCGCCTCGCTCGTGAGGCACTGCCCCGAATAGGCGACGCACAGCGCGCCATGCACGAAGATCTCGAGCGGCGGGACGCCGCCCGACCCGGCCCGGATGGCTGCAATGTCGGCCAGCGTGTTTTCGCGGGCCAGCACCACCCGCCGGGCGCCGAGCGCGCGCGCCATCGCGACGCCTTCCGCGCTGGTGATGCTCATCTGCGTCGAGCAGTGGATCGGCAGGTCCGGCGAAATCGCCCGGATCAGCCGGCAGATCCCCACGTCCTGCACGATCGCCGCGTCGACCCCGGCGGCGACCATGCCGCGCACGTAATCCTCCGCCTCCGCCAATTCGTCCGCGAAAATCAGGATGTTGAAGGTGACGTAGCCCCGGACGCCGCGTCGGTGCAGGAAGGCCATCACCTCCGGGAGGTCCGCCTGGGTCAGATTCTTCGCCCGCATCCGGGCGTTGAACCGCTCCAGCCCGAAATAGACGGCGTCAGCGCCGTTTTCGACCGCGGCGTGCAGGCATTCCCAGTCGCCCGCCGGCGCCAGCAACTCCGGGCGACGCCATGCCCCGCCGGCCGCGGGATCGGCTCCCGGCATCTCGCTCACACGGTCGTTCTTGGTCTGCTCTGTCGTCGCCACTGCCATCCGGGCTCTGGGCCTGGGGTTGATCTGTCGTTTCCTGCCGTTTTGGTCATCGCGTCCGGCCGGCCGTCGGTATCGGATCCGAATAGCGCCGGGCTCGAGGCGTAGGAAGCATTGCCCGGCGTCCGCCAAAAGCAAGCGACCGCCCCGGTCACGCCGGCCTCCACCAGTCTGATCGGCCGGATTCTTGTCCCGGAGCCCTGACGTGTGCACTGTGTGGCTCCCGGATTCGCCATGCCTCCGCCCGATCTCGACTCCGCGCAAGCCGCCGCCGCCTCGCAGTTCGACCGCCAGAGCGACCGTTACGGCAAGTCCCACATCCTCGCCGACACCTCCGATGTGGCGGCCGCGCTCGCCGGCGTGTCCTTGCCTCCAGGAAGCGCGGCCCTCGACGTCGCCACCGGCGGCGGGCACACCGCGCTCCACCTCGCCCGCCGGGGCTGGCACGTCACGGCCAGCGACATCGCACCGCGGATGCTGGAAAACGCCGCCCGGCTTGCCGCGGAGGCCGGGTTCGTCATCGAGACGCGGCTTTCCCCCGCGGAGCACATGCCGTTCGCCGACGAGTCCTTCGCCTTGGTCTCGTCGCGGGTGGCGCCGCACCATTTCAGCTCACCGCCGCAATTTCTCGCCGAAGTGGCGCGCGTGCTGCGGCCCGGCGGATACTTTCTCCTGATCGACGGCAGCGTGCCCGACAACGATCCCGACACGGAAGCGTGGCTCCACCAGGTCGAGAAATGGCGCGATCCCAGTCACGGGCGATTTCTCTCGCGCGCTGCGTGGGAAGGTCTGGTGCGCGCCGCCGGTCTGACGGTACTGCGTTCCGAGCTTCATCCGATGAAGCAGCCCGACCTGCAGTGGTATTTCGACACCGCCGCCACGCCGGAGGAAAACCGGGCCCGCGTGCTCGAGGCCGTGCGCACGGCGCCCGACCGGATCCGCACCGCGCTGCGGCTCGGCCGCGAAACCGGCCGGATCGTCTGGTGGTGGCCGCGCCTGACGCTGCTGGCGCGGAAGGCCGCCAAAAACTGACTGGCCGACTTTTCGAATCTTGCCCGTCGGGCCGCGCGCCCGGCAGGGTGAATCCGCCGCGACCCGCCGGAAGGGTCCGGCATGCCCCCTCCGCCCCGTCATGACCTCCGACGCCCTGATCCAGCTTGCCGTCTTTCTCGGTCTGACCGCGCTGGTCGCGGTCATCACCTGGTTGCACTGCCGGGTGGCGCCCCGTTCCAGCGACGGGGTGAAGGAGTACTTTCTCGCCAACAGCGGGCTGAGTTGGGTGTTCATCGCCGGCTCGATCACCCTCACCAACATCAACACCGACACCCTGGTCGGGTGGAACGGGAACCAGATGCTGCTGATCTCGTGGTGGGAACTCTCCGCCGTGCTCGGCCTTGTGCTGCTGGCCAAGATCTTCGTGCCCATCTACTACAAGTACCACTGCACGACGGTCACCGAGCTGCTCGAGCGGCGATACAACAATCACCATATCCGCGCGACGGTCGCGGCCCTGTTCCTGATCGGCAACCTGTTCATCTTCCTGCCGATCATGCTCTATACCAGTTCGCTGGTGATCAAAACCATGTTCGGGCTCGCGATGCCGCTGATGGTGCTCGCGACCGGCATCGCCATCGTCGGTGCAGCCTACGCCATCTTCGGCGGACTGCGGGCGGTAGCCATCTCCGACACCTACAGCGGCGTCATCGTCTTCGCATTGGCCCTGCTGGTCGTGGTGCTGAGCCTCGACGCGGTGCATTGGAGCTTTGCCGGCATCCCCTCCAGCCGGCTCACCATGATCGGCGACAGCCATTCGCTTCTGCCGTGGACGACGCTCTTCACCGGCATGATCTACACCCAGCTCTATTACTGGAGCACGAACCAGAACATCACGCAGCGCGCCCTGGCCGCCCCATCGATTCGCGAGGCGAAGCGGGGAGTCTACGGCGCCGCCCTTATCCGCCTGCTCCTGGTCCCGCCGATCATCGTCATTCCGGGGCTTTGTGCCTACAAGCTCTTCGGCCCGCTCGGCGATGCGACCTACGGGAGGATCGTCGGCGCCGTGCTGCCCCACTGGCTGCAGGGCGCCTTTGCCGCCGGCATGGTCGCGGCGGTGATGACCAGTTATAATTCAGTGTTGAACGCCTCCGCCGCCCTGTACGTCTGCGACCTGCACCAGAAATATATCAATCCCAACGGCAACATCGCCCGGCTCAGCGTCGTCCTGCAGATCGGCTTCGCCGTCCTGTCCATCGCGCTGGTGCCGGCCTACGTCGGCTCCGCCAGCATCATCCAGCTCATCCAGCAGCTCATCGGCCTGTTCAGCATGCCGATCCTCTCGGCCTTCATCACCGGCCTGCTGTTCCGCAATGTCGATGCCCGTGCGGTCATCGCCACCCTGGTGTTCGGCGCCGCCCTCTACGCCGGTTTCACGTTCCTGTGGCCCTGGCTGCACGACGCCCGCGGCTGGCCCGCGCCGCCGCATTTCCTGCACCTCATGTTCATCACGGTCTGGGCGTGCGTGGCGTTCGCCCTCCTTCTCAACCGCACCGTCTTCGGCCGGCGCGCCGAGTTTGTGTTCAACAACCGCACGAGCTGGCGCGACGCCTGGGCCACCCTGAAATCGTAACCCGCCCGGAGCGGCGTGCCCCGGTGTCCGCGACCGCCGCCACAGGTGTGTCGTCCCCGCGCCGCGCCTAGAAATTGAGCTCCGGCGCGAAGGTCGCGCGGTTGGTGGCCGAGGCGACTTCGCGCCATTTCGACACCGTCCAGAGGTTGCTGGAGTTCAGGTTCGCGAGCGACTCGTCGTAGTGGAAAACACTATTTCCGGTGACCGTGACGTTGTTGCCCACCATGGCCCCGAGGACCTGTCCGTTGTTGCCGCCACCCGTCAGGCTGATGTTGGCGTTCGGCGCATAGACAACGCCGCTGAGCACGCCGTTGCCGGCAATGCTGATGTTCTGCTCGCCGTTTGACGTCACATCGCCCGCCGAGCGCGTTCCGTAGACCTGGAAGGCCGAGGGCTGATTGGGGGCGTTCGTGGCGGAAAGCGTCTCACTGGGATCGTAGCTGCCGTTGATGATCCCGTTGCCGCCGATCGAGACGTCCCCGGCGGTGTACATGGCCAGGGTGGAGCCCTTGGCGATGTCGATTCCACCCTTGCCTGAAACGCTGACCGAAGAGCCGGTCGAACCGGTGACGACAAGGACGACGTTGGACGCGGCGGCGCCGCCGATGTTCAGCGTGGAGCCGTTGCCGCTGAGGCTGATGCTGGGCACCGAATAATAGTATTTGCCGTCGGCCGCCGGGGTGTCGCCGGCGCGCGGCAGCGAGGTGGCTCCGCTGATGGCGGCGATGGTATAGCCGCTCGTGGTGGGCGCCGTTGCGTCGGGGAAGCTGGTGGTGAAATCGTAGGTCACATGGGTCGTGTCGATGGTGCCGTTGGGCGTGCCGTAGGGTCCGACCAGCCCGTTGGGTCCGACGGAAATGCCGCTGAGCGAACTGCTGCCGATGGCGGCGTACCCATAAATGTTGGCGTTGCTGACACTGATGGAATCGACCTGCACGGAGGTGCTGCCGACCTTGCCACTGTCCGTCGCGACCGATGACGAATACGGAATGTACGTGCCCGAGGTATTGGCGGGATTGGAGTTCCAGCTGTCCACCTGAGCGTTGTTGCCGCTGAAAGTGATCGAATTCTTGGCCACCAAGCCGTTGTTGAAGTACGAATCGCGCTTCGAGTAGATCTCGGCTTCCTTAACCAGGGTGGCGCCGTTGTTGAAGAAGATGGTCGCCTTGGCGACGATGTGCGGGTTTGCCACACTGTTGTCGACCCACACCTTGACCTGGCCTTTCACGTTGCCCGGATAGGAGTAATAGCCGGTCGCCCCGGTTGGAAACGTGCCCTGCCACTGGTTGGGATAGGTGCTCCCGCGGGCGGCAAAGCCGCCGCCCGTCCAATCGGCCTGGTTCAGGCTCCACATGCCCTGTTCGAGGCCCATGTCGACCAGATCCATGGCCGCGTTCGCGTAAAATGAACGCTGGGACAGCCGGTAGGAAGTCACACTGAGCTCCAGATAACTGGCGAGCGAAATGGCGATGATGACGGCGAAAATCATCGCCACCACCAGAACGGAGCCGCGACGGGAGTGGGACGGATTCATGGCGGGGACCTCCGGTTATTTGTTCCGCAGAATGAAACGGGCCGAGAGCACCTTGTTGGTGGCGGTGTTCACGGTGACGTTGGTGCGGGTGGCGAGAAAGTTGATCTCGATCTGCTTGATTTCGGTGGCGCTGGCCGCGGTGTTGTCCGTGAAGCCGTCCACGTAGCCGCCCGTGGTGACGTACCGATAGTAGTTGAACGGGTTGACACCCGGGATCGGCTGGACGCCGTCGACGAGCACGGTCGAACTGACCGGACCGGTGGGATCATCCAGCGGCGGGCCGGTGCGGATGAATTCATCCTTGGTCGTGTCGAACGTATAGGTGACGGAATACGCGACCGTGTTCGGGTTGGACGAGGCGTCCGGAATGCCGAGGGTCACACTGGTGCTGCTGTACCCGCTGCCGACGCTGTTCGCCATCCGGACCTCCTGGCTGAAGATCTCGAGGGCCTTGCGCGCCTGGGCCTCAAGCTCCACGTAATTCGAGGCGTTGGCCCCCGTCCGCAGAATCATGAGAAACGTGGACAGCACCGCCGCCAGGATGATCACCGAAAGGACGGCGGCGATCATCAGCTCCGTGAGCGTGAACCCGCGCTGCCGCTGGTGCTCAGTGGGCGGTGTAGAAGAAATCCGATATGCCGTTTTCGCCATAACGCGTGAAGTAACTAAGCGTATGTTTCCGCCCGTCCGTCCCGACCCACGTGGCCGACAGCGTGATGTCCTTCATCGTGGCGTTGAAGGGCGACGGCGCGTCGACGATGGTCTGCGTGCAGGAGGTGAAATGGCTGAGCTGGGCGGAGGTCGCCAGCGAGACGTCGGGGGTGAAGGTCGGATAGGCAACCGGGCCGTTGACCGGATCGGTCAGCTGCGCCCACGTGAGCAGACGGAGCTTCTCCATCTGGCTCTGCAGGATCTGTCCGGCCAGGGTGGTGTAGCGCGCGTTGTCGATCAGCTTATAGCTGTACTGCAGCGCCGTCAGCGAAGTGGCGATGGCGAGGGCCATGACGAACGCGGCGATGGCCACCTCAACCAGCGTGAATCCGTGCGTGCGACGACGACGACGGCCGTCGCTTGCCGGCCCGACAGACGCCTCGCGGGGAGCGATTGGCGCAGGATGCAGGGAAGAAACCACTTGCATGGTCCCCAGCATAGCGGTTTCCACCGCCGAGGGTCAGAGGCGATGGCCTGCCGAATTTGGGTGGGGCCGCAAGGGGCCGAAATGGGCCTATTGCAGGGGGCGATCCGGCCGGCTCACGGAGACGAGTGGCTCGCTAGGCGCCCGCGGCACGGGAACAGGCCGGCCGGCGAATCACCAGCCTGCGAAGACCCCGCGGTACTTTTGCCGATCCTGAGCGGAGGTCAGCTCCCGCCACTTGGAGACCCCCAGCGGCATGTTGGTGCCGTAGTCGGCGAGCGATTCGTCGTAATGGAAGGCTGCATTCCCGCTCAGGGTGATCGTGTCGGCGACGACCGAGCCCATCATGTCTCCATTGCCGTTGAGCGTGACGGCCGCGTTGGGGGCGTAGAGGGCGAGCTTGAGCGCTCCGTTCCCCGCGAGCCGGATCACCTGTCCACCGCTGCTGGTGTTGGTGCCCCAGATCAGGCAGCTCACGGGCGCCGCGTTGGCGTTCGCGAGTCCGTTCCCGGCGACCAGAGCGTTGCCCTCGACGTAAAGGGCGAGCGAGGACCCGGCCGGGATCGAGATCTCCGCCCGCCCGGTGATGTCGACGGCCTGGGTGCCAAAAGGAGCGGTCAGGATCAGCGTCACGTTGCCCTGGATGACCAGTTGGTCGTTGCCGGCCAGCTTGATGTACGGGCAGCGCCAAGTCGTGGTCGTCCCCGCGGTGCCCAAGGTCAGGCTTGAGGTGATGGCTGGAATCCCCGTGCCGCCGTTGGGAGCCGCGACCGGCGGAAAGTTGGCGGTGAAGTCCGTCGAGATCCGGGCGGGATCGATCCGCACGCTGGGCGGGGTCTCGGCGCCGCGAATGGAACCGTTGAGCCCGACCTCCGGTTGCGCGCCACCCGTGCACACATAGCCCCAGACATTGGCCTCGTTCACCTCGGCCGCGTTGTTCAGCACCGACGTGGTCGCCACGCTGCCCTGATCGCGCCGGACGGCGGCGCTGTACGGGACGGGCGGGGTAGCCGGATTGTGGTCGGGATCAGAATTCCAGCTGTCCACCGAGGCGTTGGTGCCCGCGAAGGTCACGCTCTCCCGGGCGACGAGGCCGCCCGCAAACAGGGAGCGATGTTGCAGGGTGACCTCGATCATCTTTGTGGCCGGCTCGCTGCCGAAGGGGTTGGCCGACCCCAAGGCCACCACGTGCTGCGGAATGCCGGCCGACGGATTTGTATTGTCGACGTAGACCTTCACCCAACCGGTGGTTGAGGGCGAAAGGTCGAAACCGGTGAACTTCTTCCAGGCTGCCGTGCCGCTGTGCTGCCAGTCCGACCACGCCGAGGAGGATCCGGCGACCGTCTGGTTGAACGACCAGAGGGCCTCCTCGGCTCCCGCCTCGGCCAGATCGAAGGCCACGTTGGAGCAATAGGTGCGGGTCGCCAGCCTTCCCGTGGTGAGGTTAAGGTTGAGGTAGCTGCCCAGGATGAAGGCGATGAACGCCATCACCAGCATGGCCACGAGGAGGATCGTGCCGCGCCGATCGCGGAGCCGTCGGTGGATCTGGCGGCGCGACATCATCCGCTCACCTTCTTGTTGCGCAGCAGGTAGCGCGCGGACACGACATTCTGACTCGCGGCCACCGTGGTGGCGCCGGTACGCACCACCCGCAGGCTCACCTGGATCTGCTTGGTCTCCATGTCATTCGTGGCGACGTCGTCCGTGACGCCCGGCTGATCCAGCTTGTACCGCTCGAATGCAAAACCCGGCGCGACGTCGCGCACCAACACCAGTCGCGGCGCAGAGGAGGCGGCGGGCCCGGTTACACGATAGAAGCAGTGATAGGTACGGCTTGCCGGATCCCCGTCATAGGCGTAGGTCACGAGCTGGGTGGCGTCGGTCGCGGTGGGGACCGTGAGCGTGATGCACTGGCTGCTGATCCAATGGATGTCGACCGCTTCACGTGCGTCCTCCGCAAAGGTTGACAGGCCCCGCCGCACCTCCGCGTCCTCCTCGCTGTACTGGCTCGCCCGAAATGCCGTGTGCTCGATCATCAGCAGGGCGCTGATCACGCCCGCCAGGATCACCGCCCCGAGCGCCGCGGCGATCATCAACTCGGTCAGGGTGAAGGCCGCCCGCCGTCGGGAATCAGCGGATGGCGTAATAGTAGTCATTGAGTCCATCGCGACAGTACCGCGTGACCATCCGCGCCGTGTGCTGGCGCCCGTCGATGCCCCGCCAGGAGGTGCTCAACACAATCTGCTTCATGTCCGGCTTGTAGTCCTGGATCTCGCGAGTGCAGGTAAGCACGGCGGATCCGGATTGGTGCGCGACCGGCACGTCGGATTGGTGGCTGTCCTCCAATTGTTGGAGCTGGCCCCAATTCATCAGTCGCAGTCGCTCGATCTCGCTCTGCATCACGGCGGTGGCATTGGTGAGGTTGCGAGCGGTGTCCAAAGTCTGATACCCCCGCTGCAGCACGATGAGCGCCGACATGATTCCCAGCGCCAGGACAAAGGCCGCCAGCATCACTTCAAGCAGGGTGTAAGCCGGCGACGACCGACGATCCGCGTCGGCATCCAAATGCGGGGTGACAAGTGGCAGCATCAGGTTGCGATTGTACCTTGACTTCGCCCGAACGACTAGGGCCTAACAGGCCATTGTTTGGGGGTATCGAATAGGCCTGAACAGATCTAGCCCAAAGATTTCGTCCAATCTCGCCTCGCCCCTGGCAACCGCCCGCATCACGCCGCGGCCGCTCACTCTCGAATGGGCGGCGCAGGTCGGGGGGCAGCCAGGCGGCGCAACTCGATTCATCCCGTGGACGGGTTCGATTGAATGTAGATCGCGGCGGCTTGGGAACGCCGCTTGATCTGGAGCTTCTCGAAAATGCTTCCGAGGTAATTCTTCACCGTGTTGTCGCTGAGGCCGAGCTGCACGCCGATCTCCTTGTTGGTCTTTCCGGCTGCGACCAGGGCGATCACCCGCCGCTCTTGGGGCGAGAGCGCGGCCAGTTCCTCCGAGGTGGTCGTCGCCGTCTGCGCCCGCATGAGCCGCATCATTCGCGCCGTCGCGTTGGGATCGAGAATCGACTTGCCGCCCGCCACGTCGAAGATCGCCTGGACCAGGCCCGCCGGGTCAATCTCCTTCATCAAGTAGCCCTGGGCTCCGGCGGTGATCGCGTCGTAGACAAAGCTGTCGCTCTGGAAGGAGGTGAGGATCACGACCTTCACCTTCGGCTGGGTCTGCGTGATGGTCCGGCAGGCGTCGAGGCCGGTGCCGTCGGGCAGGCGGATGTCCAGCAGGACGAGGTCGGGTTTGAGGCGGGCGCATTCCGCGACCGCCGACGCGGACGAGCCGGCTTCTCCCACCACCTCGATGGCGGGGCCGCCATGGGCCGCGAGCACGGCCTTGATGCCGCGGCGGACAAGTTCGCTGTCATCCACCAACAAGACGCGAACTGTGGATTGGGACGGTTGATTCATGATGATTCGACGTGCGGAAAGGTGAGTGTCACACGAGAGCCCTTATCGCGCTCGGACGAGACCGTCAATCCGGCCCCAAGTTCGCGCGCACGGTCCGCCAAATTGCGCAGGCCGCGGCCCCCGCCGCTGGCTGAAGCCGGATCGAAGCCGCGACCGTTGTCCTCGATGGAGAATACAATCCGGTCGGCCGCCCGCCGTAGCGTCAGGCGGACCCGGGTGGCTCCGCCG
>JBJKRV010000532.1:0-7494 GCA_046704465.1 Opitutaceae bacterium
GTCTGGTATGCTCGCCGCTCGAACTCGCAGCCTTGCGTTCGCAGCTTCCTCCCTCCGTCAAGCTCGTCGCTCCCGGCATCCGGCCGGCCGGCGTCGCGGCCGACGACCAGGCGCGGGTGATGACGCCCCGGGAGGCCGCCCGCGCGGGGGCCGACTTCATCGTTGTCGGCCGCGCCATCCTCCGGGCGCCGGATCCGGTGGCCGCGGCGGAGGCGGCGCTGGGGGAGTTGCAGACGGAGAACCACTGAGGTTTCTGAGAGACCACGCGACAATTGACCAAAGGACCACTGACCACGAGACCACGGACCACAGGACCTTTCGCCATGAGAGACTATGCCAAAATCGAAGCTTGGAGACTTGCCGACGATCTCACGGTCGCCGTTTATGAAAAGACCCGGATGTTCCCTCGCGAAGAGCTTTTCGGTGTGACCAGCCAGATCAGACGCGCGGCCTATTCCGTTCCTTCCAATATTGTCGAAGGGGCGTCCCGCGAAAGCAAACGAGACTACCTTCACTTCCTCTATATTGCCCGCGGGTCCCTGTCCGAGACGCAGTACTTCGTCCATCTCGGCCGTCGTCTTGGCTATCTTGACTCCGACGGCGCCGAAAGCTTGGAGACGCGGATCAAACAGACGTTCGCCTGCCTTCATGGCTTGGTCCGTGCGGTCGAAAAGGAGGCAGGAAAGGGCCGAAAGATCATTGCCACGCTCACCAGCTTCTTGGTTATTGGAATGGCACGTTGGGCCGCCGGCAACATGCTCGCAGGTTGATTTCGTCCTCTTGCGGTCCTGTGGTCTCGTGGTCCTGTAGTCCCGTAGTCTCTTAGTCCCATAGCCCATGTCCCGCACCGCCGCCATCCTTCTTGCCGCCGGCCAGGGGCGCCGCATGCAGGCGAGTGTGCCGGACAAGATCCTCGCCCCGCTCGCCGGCCGCCCGGTCTTCGCCCATTCCGCCGCCGCCTTCATCGCCAGCGGCGTCGCCGATTTCTACGTCATCGTCCACCGCGACGCCCGGCAGGCGCTCGCGCTCTCCTGCTACGCCCCCACCCCGCCCCTGTTCGTCACCGGCTGCGCCGAGCGCCAGGATTCGGTGGCCCATGCGCTGGCCGGGCTGCCCGACGACATCGCCTACGTCTTCATTCACGACTGCGCCCGGCCCCTCGTCCGTCCCGACCAGTTGGTCGCGCTGCTGCGCACCGTCCGCCGCGACGGCGCCGCGGTGCTGGCGCATCGCGTGACCGACACCATCAAGCAGCTTCCCGCCGGCGCGGCGCCCGTGCGGACCCGCCTGCGCACCCTCGACCGCGCCCGCCTCTGGGCCATGGAGACACCCCAGGTTTTCGCCCGCGACCTCATCATCCGGGCGCACGCGGCCGTCCAGCGGCGCGGCCTGCGGATCACGGACGACATCCAGGCCGTCGAACGCCTCGGCCACCGGGTGACGCTGCTGGAGAATCCGCATCCCAATCCCAAGCTGACCACGCCGGCCGACCTGACCTATGCGGAGTTTCTGCTGTCGGCCGGCCGGGGCGATTGATTCCGGCCCAACGGTAATCCCAAATGGGAGGTCACGGGCACCGCCGTCCGACCATCTTATGACTCGATTTGCGATTGCCGACTGCCGATTGCCGATCTCACGATCTGCCGAAAGTCTCTCTCGTCGTCGGCCGGCCTCGAGTTTTCAATCCCCGATGGATTGACTTCGGTCTCCGACCGGCGGCTCCATCCATCATGCTCAGAATCGGCCACGGCTACGACATCCACCGCACCACCACCGGCCGGCCGCTCGTGCTCGGCGGCGTGCGTTTCGCGGCCGATTTCGGCCTCGAGGGGCATTCCGACGCCGACTGCCTGACGCACGCGATCTGCGATGCGCTCCTGGGTGCGGCCGGCCTGCCCGACATCGGGCATTTTTTTCCCAACACCGACCCGGCCCTGGCCAACGTCGACTCCCAAGTCCTGTTGCGCCGCGTGGTCGCCGAACTCAAGCGGCTCGGCTGGGCGCCGGTGAATGTCGACGCCACGGTCATCGCCGAGCGCCCCAAGGTCGCCCCACGCCTGGCGGAGATGAAGGCCGCCCTCGCGGCCTCCATCGGCCTCCCAATCGAGGCAATCGGACTCAAGGCGACCACGAATGAAGGGATCGACGAGATCGGGCGCGGCGCGGCGATCGCCGCCCACGCGGTCGCGTTGATCGAGAAACCCTGATGGCGGCGAGGCGCACGATGCCCTGGAAGACGGGCCAATCCGATCGCAGGTTCTTGCGCGTTCTGGGCGTTTTCGCGGTCCTCGGCGTCCTCGCCGGATGCGCCCGCCGCGAGACCAACGTCGAACGCGGCGACCGCACCCAGGTGCTTTACTGCGGCATCGGCTCCGCCGTCAGCAGCCTGGACCCCCAGCTCATCACCGGCCTGGCCGGTCAAAGCGTTGTCCTCGCCCTCTTCGAGGGGTTGGTGACCCAGGACCCGCACGACCTCCATCCGGTACCCGGCGTCGCGAAGTCGTGGACAATCTCGCCGGACGGGCTCGTCTATACCTTTCATCTTCGCCACGACGCCCGCTGGTCCGACGGCCGTCCGGTCACCGCGCCGGATTTCATCGCGGCGTACCGGCGCATGCTCTCGCCCGCACTCGGGGCCGACTACGCCTCGGCCTTCTACGCCGTGGCGGGTGCCGAGGCCTTCAACCACGGCCGGCTGACCGACTTCTCCCAGGTCGGCTTTGCCGCGCCCGATCCCCAGACGCTGCGCATCACCCTGGCCCATCCCACCCCGTATTTTCTGTCGATGCTGACCCAGACGTTCTGGCTGCCGGTGCCCGTCGCCGAGATCGCGCGGTACGGCGAGCCCGACCGCCGGGGCACGCTCTGGACGACTCCGGGCCGGCTGGTGGGCAACGGCCCGTTCGTCCTGAAGAGCTGGAAACCCGGCGTGGACATCGTGGTGACAAAATCGCCGACTTATTGGGACGCCTCCCGGGTCCGGCTGCACGCCATCCATTTCTATCCGATCGACAGCCAGGATGCCGAGGAACGCGCGTTTCGCGCCGGCCAGTTGCACATCACCTACACGGTGTCCGTGACCAAGATCGACGCCTACCGGCGCGACGATCCACAGGTCCTGCGGACCGATCCCTACTTTGATACCTACTTCTTCCGGCTCAACGTGCGCCGGCCTCCGCTCGACAACGCCCTCGTCCGCCGCGCCCTCTCCCTGGCCATCGACCGCCGGGCCATCGTCGAGCATCTCCTGCGCGGCGGACAAACGCCCGCGACCTCCTTCACGCCGCCGGGACTGCCGGATTACGTGCCGCCCGACCTGGTAACCACCAACGTGGCCGAAGCGCGGCGCCTGCTCGCGGAGGCCGGATTTCCGGATGGTCGCGGATTCCCGCCGCTGGACCTGCTCTACAACACGTCCGACAACCACCGGCTGCTGGCCGAGGTCGTGCAGGAGATGTGGCGCCGCAATCTCGGGATTCGCGTGCGGCTCACCAACCAGGAACTCAAGGTCGTCCTCGACGAGCGCCAGACCGGGCAATACCAGGTCCTGCTTTCGGACTGGGTCGGCGACTACCTCGACGCCAGCACCTTCCTCGACGTCTGGCGCCGCGACAGCGGCAACAACCACACGGGCTGGTCCAGCGCCGACTACGACCGCCTGCTCGCCGCCGCCGACAAGACCGCCGATCCGGCGGCGCGCGCCGCCCTCATGCGCCGCGCCGAGACGCTGCTGCTCACCGCGATGCCGGTGATTCCCCTGTACTTCAACACCCACGACTTCCTGATCCGCCGGTCCGTCCACGGCTGGTACCCGAACCTGCTCGATCATCATCCGTACCAGTACGTCTGGCTGCAGCCGCCGGAAGCCGCCGGTCGTTGATGTAATTTTGATGCCTCCGGCCCGCCTGTTGATTAGGGGCGGAGCCGGGCCGGGTGGTAAGCTGCCGGCATGATCCGGCCATTCCACACCCGCCCAGCCGGGGCACCCGCCACGCCCGCCGCCCGCGGGATCCGCGCATGAGCGACCTCGCCTACCTCGCGCTCACGGTGGCGTTCTTCCTTCTCGCCATCGCCTTCGGCTGGTTCTGCGGCAAGGTCCGCTGAACCGCGGACCGAGCGTCCCTTCGGCCATGGAAAACATCATCATCGGATGCCTCGCGGTGGCCTGCCTGGTCTACCTGATCGCGGCGGTGCTGCGTCCCGAGAGATTCTAGACCCGCGCGACTCATGCACGATCTCAGCGCCTGGACCCAGTTCGCGCTCTACGTCGCCGCCCTGCTGCTGATCACCAAGCCGCTCGGCCTGTACCTCATGCAGGTGCTCGACGCGCACGGCCGGACGTGGCTCGACCCGGTGGTGCGGCCGGTCGAGCGCCTCACCTACCGCATCTGCGGCATCGATCCGGCGCGCGAGCAGGGCTGGTTCGCCTATGCGGTCTCGATGCTCGTGTTCAGCCTCGTCGGAATGCTGATGACCTACCTCCTGCTGCGCTTCCAGGACCGGCTGCCGCTGCAGGGGCTGCTCAACCCGCAGCATCTGCCGGGACTCAATCCGCACCTCGCCTTCAACACCGCGGCGAGCTTCACCACCAACACGAACTGGCAGTTCTACGGCGGCGAAACGACGATGTCGTATGCCTCGCAGATGGTGGCGCTGACGTATCACAATTTCGTCTCCGCCGCCGTCGGCATCGCGATCGCCGCCGCCCTCGTGCGCGGCCTGGTCCGCCACTCGGCGAAGACCATCGGCAACTTCTGGGTCGATGTCGTGAGGCTCAATTACTACCTGCTGGCGCCGGTCTGCGTCGTTTTCGCCCTCATCCTCGTCTCCCAGGGCATGATCCAGAACTTCCGGCCCTACACCGTCGCGAAGATCTACGAGCCGTTCACCGTTCAGGTGCCGAAGACCGGTCCCGACGGCAAGCCGGAGATGACCACCCGGACCGTCACGACCCAGACCATCGTCCAGGGCCCGATGGCCTCGCAGGTCGCGATCAAGATGCTCGGCACCAACGGGGGCGGCTACACCAACGCCAACGCCGCGGATCCCTTCGAGAATCCGACCCCGCTCTCCAACTTCCTCCAGATGCTCTCGATCTTCGCGATCCCGAGCGCGCTGACGTGGTACCTGGGCCGGATGGTGAAGAACCAGCGCCACGGCTGGGCCGTGTGGGGCGCGATGTTCATCCTCTTTATCGCTGGCGTCCTCGTCGTGTGGCGATCCGAAGCCGCCGGAAAACCGATCCACCAGCGCCTCGGCGTCTCCGCGGCCGATGGAAACATGGAGGGCAAGGAGGTGCGCTTCGGCATCTTCAACTCGGCGCTCTTCGCCACCATCACGACCGACGCCTCCTGCGGGGCGGTGAACGCGATGCACGACTCCTTCACGCCGCTGGGCGGCCTCGTCCCGCTGTTCAACATCGAGACCGGCGAGGTGATCTTCGGCGGCGTCGGCGCCGGCCTCTACGGCATGCTGATCTTCGTCGTCCTCGCGGTCTTCATCGCCGGGCTCATGGTCGGGCGCACGCCCGAATACCTGGGCAAGTAGATCGAGGCCTACGACGTGAAGCAGGTGATGATCGTGCTGATGGTGCTTTCGACCACCATCCTCGCCTTCACCGCCTGGGCGGCCACTGCGCCGTGGGGGCTCGCGGCGCGGGCCAACCCCGGCCCGCACGGCTTCAGCGAGATCCTCTACGCCTTCAGTTCCGCCGTCGGCAACAACGGCAGCGCCTTCGCCGGCCTCAGCGGCAACGAGGTGACCTGGGACACCACCATGGGCCTGGCGATGCTGGTCGGCCGCTTTCTCATGATCGTGCCCATCCTGGCGCTGGCCGGGAACCTGGCGGGCAAGAGGCCCGTTCCGGCCAGTACGGGCACGTTCCAGTGCGAGGGCTTCACCTTCATCGCGCTGCTCATCGGCACGGTCGTCCTCGTGGGCGCCCTCACCTTCGTGCCCGCCCTCGCGATGGGCCCCGTCGTCGAGCACTTCCTCATGCACGCCGGCACCCTTTTCTGAACGCCTCTCGCCCATCGCGTGCCGGCACGCCCCTGCAGCAGGCGCATCCGGTTGCGCCCACCGCAGGACCTGCTCCCACCCACCTCCATGTCCTCGAAGTCCGCATCCCTGTTTGACCGCGACATCCTGCGCCAGGCCGTCGGCGACTCCTTCCGCAAACTCGATCCGCGCCGGCAACTCAAGATCCCGGTCATGTTCGTCACCCTGCTCGGGGCGGGCCTCACCTTCGTACAGCTCTTCACGACCCGCGAGCCGCGCCTCTTCGTGCTGCAGATCGCCCTCTGGCTGTTCTTCACCGTCCTCTTCGCCAATTTCGCCGAGGCCGTGGCCGAGGGCCGCGGGAAAGCCCAGGCGCGGGCCCTGCGCGCCTCCCGCCGCCAGCTGGTGGCGCGACGGCGCCGCAAGGACGGCACGCTCGAGGAGGTCGACGCCGCGCAGTTGCGCAAGGACGACCTCGTCTTCGTCTCCGCCGGCGGCATGATCCCCGGCGACGGCGACGTCATCGAGGGCGCCGCCTCAGTCGACGAGTCGGCCATCACCGGCGAGTCCGCCCCGGTCATCCGCGAAGCCGGCGGCGACCGGTGCGCCGTGACGGGCGGCACGCGGGTGCTGTCCGACCAGCTCCTCATCCGCATCACGGCCGATCCGGGCGAGGGTTTCCTCGACCACATGATCAGCCTGGTCGAGGGCGCGAAACGCCAGAAGACGCCCAACGAAATCGCGCTCACGATCCTGCTCTCCGCCCTCACCTTCATTTTCCTCCTCGTCGTCCTGACGCTGCGGCCCTTCGGCCTCACCGCCGGCGTGGGCTTCTCGGTCACCGCCCTGATCGCCCTGCTGGTCTGCCTGATCCCGACGACCATCGGCGGCCTCCTCAGCGCGATCGGCATCGCGGGTATGGACCGGCTGCTGCAGCGCAACGTCCTCGCCATGAGCGGCCGCGCCGTGGAGGCGGCCGGCGACATCGACGTGCTGCTGCTCGACAAGACCGGCACCATCACCCTCGGCAACCGCATGGCGACCGCCTTCGTGCCCGCCCCCGGTGTGGCGCTGCCGCGCCTGGCCGACGCCGCGCAGATGGCGTCGCTCGCCGATGAGACCCCCGAGGGACGCAGCATCGTCGTGCTGGCCAAGGAGAAATTCAACCTCCGCGGCCGGGAGGTGGCCGCACCGCACGCGCAGTTTGTTCCCTTCACCGCCCAGACCCGCATGAGCGGCGTCGACCTCGCCGCGTACGACGGCCAGCCGGCGCGCACGATCCGCAAGGGCGCCGCGGAGAACATCCGCGCCTGGGTCGAAAGCCAGGGCGGCGCCTGGCCGGCGGCGGTGTCGGCCGCCGTCGAGGATGTCGCGCGCGACGGCGGCACGCCGCTCGTGGTCGCCGATGGCGGCGACGTGCTCGGGGTCGTCCACCTCACGGACGTGGTCACGGGCGGGATCAAGGATCGCTGAGCCCAGCTGCGCACCATGGGCATC
>JBJKRV010000533.1:0-3517 GCA_046704465.1 Opitutaceae bacterium
GCCGTTGCCTGGCGGACGTTGCGCCACCGGCTCCGGGAATAATAGCCTTGCGACGCGTGCGACCGGCGCCGCAGATTTCCGCCCTATTCGCGTGAAAGGAAAAACGTTCCTGTCGTGCCTGCTGGCCCTGATCGCGGCGGCGGCCGTGGTGGCGAGCTGCTATCCGGTCGTCTTTCTCGGGCGCAGCTTTGTCACCCCCAATTACGGCACGCTCCTGCTCTATGACCACTACCCCACGCTGCCGGACAGCGCCGATGCGCGGGTGGCGGATCCGGTCGGGGCCGACGTCGGTGCGACCATCTGGCAGGACGTGCCGTTCTCGGTCATGCAGCACCGCGCCCTGTTTCGCGACGGCGAGCTGCCGTTGTGGAACCGCTACAACTCGGCCGGCGTGCCCATGCTCGGGCAGGGTCAGTCCATGTTCGGCGATCCCCTCCACTTCCTCGTCATCCTCGCCAACGGCGCCGCCTGGGCCTGGGACCTGAAGTACCTCGTCGCGAAATGGCTCTTCGCCTTCGGCCTCGCCCTGATCGCCTGGCGGCTGACCCGCCACCTGCCGTCCGCGGCCCTGGTCGCGTTCGCGTCCGCCTTCATCGGTTTCTTCGTCTTTCGCGTCAATCATCCCGCCTTCTTCAGCGTCTGCTACGCGCCGTGGATCCTCCTTTGCTGGGTACGCATCGTGGAGGACGGCTCGTGGCGCTCGCGGCTCGGCTGGGTCGGCTGGCTCCTGCTGGCCAACTGGTCGGAGATGAACAGCGGCACGGTCAAGGAGGCCTACATGCTGCTGGTCGGCCTCAACCTGACCGGCGCCATCATGCTGGGCTTCGTCGCGCAGCCGTGGCCGAAGAAATGGCGGCTGTACGGCGCGCTGGTCGGCGCGGGCGCGATCTTCGCGCTGATCAGCGCGCCGGTGTGGCTCACCTTCCTCGACGCCCTCCGGCAGTCCTACACGAGCTACAACCGGGCCTGGGTTTATCAGATCCAGCCGAGCATGTTCCTGGGCCTGTTCGACGGTATCTTCTACCGCCCGCTCCAGAAGCTGGAGCGCGTGTTCTGCCCCTCGGTCAACTTCCTCTTCATGCTCGGGATCCTGTATTTCGTGGCCACACTGCGGCGTGCCCGGCACGAACGGATCGTCCTCGGCCTGGCCGCCGGCGCCCTCGTGCCCCTGTCGTTCGCCTTCGGCCTGATCCCGGTCACGTGGATCCAGGCGGTGCCGTTCCTCAACGGCGTCTCGCATGTGGACAACACGTTCTCGTGCGTGCTGATCATCCACCTCATCCCGCTGGCGGGCGTGGGCATCTGGACCGCCTGGCGGCGGCTGAACACCCCGGAGGGCCGCGGCGACATCGCCGTCACCCTCGGCCTGCTGGGAGTGATCGTCTTCAGCTACCTCTCGTTCGGGCAGACCGTGCACCGCCAGCTTTACGGCCCGGGCCAGACGTTCACCGTCTGGCAATGGGGGCAGCGCCTGCCGATCGGCGGCTTCGTCTGGGGCACGCTTTGGGCGCTCCTGGCCGCCAGCGTGCTGCTGCTCGTGTTTCGCCGCATGCGCGTGCGACGCGAGGTGACCGTCGTCACCGGCTTCCTCGCGACCGCCTGCATCGCGGCCATGCTCTGGCGCCAGGGCATGCAGGCCGACTTCGCCCACAATCCCTATTTCTTCCACACTGCCGGCCGCGCCGATTTCCACGCCGAATCCCCCGCGATTGAAACCGTGCTCGCCGACCAGTCGGCGCCCTATCGCGTCGTCGGCTTCGGCGACAACCTGATGCCCGGGTGGAATGACGTCTACGGTCTCGAAGGCCTCTCGGGACCCGACGCCCTGATGAACCGGCATGTGCGCGAGTTGCTCGACGCCTGCAAGTTCGAGCGCATCTGGGATTGGCGGCGCATTGTCCGGACCAGCACGCTCGCCTACCTCAAGCCGGTGTATGACTTCCTCAACATCAAATATTATCTGGCCGATCCGGACGACCCGCCTCCGCCCGATCACCTGCTGCAATCTGTGGCGAAGGCCGACCTGAATGTGTATCGGAGCTCGACCGCATGGCCCCGGGCGTTCTTTACCAACCAGGTGCTGTCCTTCCAGGTGCCGCTGGAGCTGGCGGGATTGATCCGGAGCCACCCCGGCCAGCCCTTCGCTGCGGTGCAGCCGGGCGAACGGTACGCACCGGCGCCGGTCTGGCGCGACCCGTCCAGCCGGCAGGTCGTCCCCGCCTATGACTATCGGCTCACCACCAACTCGACCTCGTTCAAGGTGAACGCGCCGGAGGCCGGCGTGATCGTGCTGCAGGAGGCGTGGATGCCCCACAGTTTCCGCGTCACCGTCAACGGCCGGCCGGCGGAATATTTCCGGGTGAATTACGCCTTCAAGGGCGTGGTGGTGCCGCAGGCGGGCACCTACCAGGTCACGTTCACGTACTGGCCGACCCATTTCACGCTTTCGCTGAGCCTGTGCGGCGTCGGCGTCCTGCTGCTGGCGGCGGCCTGGTTCGCCGTCCGCCGCCTGCCGGCGTAAGCGCATGGCGCGGCTGCCGTCCGCGCCCCGGTCTGCATGGCCTCCCCGTTTCGCGTTTCATCGGTCCTGATTGCCGCCGTGACGGCCGCGCTGCTGGCCCGGCTGTGGAGCTATTGGGAGCCGGCTGCTTTCACGGCCGAACTGACGCTGTCCTCCTCGGTTCCGGCCCGCACCCAGATTTTCCTCGATTTGGGTCGCGGCTTCAACGAGGCCGACTCGGCCGCGGCGGGCGTCCCGGGCCGCGACCTGGCGGTCGCGATCCGGATCGCCCTGCCGTCCGGCACGTGCCGGGCCGTACGGTTCGACCCCATCGACCGGGCCGGCACCGCCGTGTTTTCGTCGCTGCGCATCGTGAATCCGGCGGGTCGCGTGTTCCGGCGATTCCGACCCGGGGATTTTCACCCGGCCCATCAGGTCGCCCGCACCTCCGTGGTCGACGGCTCGGTTCGCATGGTCACCGAACCCGGCGGCGACGATCCCTACTACTTCGTGACCCTGCCGGCTCCGCTCCGGCTCAGCGAAAGCCGGGGCCAGCGGCTGTTCCGGGCCGGCTGGCATCTCGGGCTTCTCTTCCTCCTCGCGTTCGGCGCGATCGAGGGAACCCGACGACTCGTCCGCGCCCGCCCGGGCCTGCCCGCGGCGGCGCAGAAACTGGCGCGGCTCCACCCGCACGGCTTCCTCGCCGTCGTCGCGGTGCTGGCGGCGGTGGCGGCCTCCTATCCCGTCGTCTTTTGCGGACGGAGCCTCGTCTCGCCCAACGAAGGCTCGCCGCTGCTCTACAGCTCGCCGCCGACGATTCCCGGCGTGACCGATCTGCGCCAGGTGAATGTCCGCGGCGCCGACGTCGGGGCCATGCTGTGGCAGCACCTGCCTTACACCGTCGAGCAGCATCGCGCCCTTTTTCGCGACAGGGAGCTGCCGCTCTGGAACCGTTATGACTCGTGCGGCCTGCCGCTGCTGGGGCAGGGACAGTCGATGTTCGGCGATCCCCACCAT
>JBJKRV010000534.1:0-6800 GCA_046704465.1 Opitutaceae bacterium
ATCCGATGGGATCCCCAATCTGGCAACCATTGCTGCGGCCGGCGCGGCCACGGTCCGCCTGTCCGACCGATGCTGCAGCCGGATTTCCGATCGGTCGGCCGACCCCGGGCCGTTTTGGGCGGACGCCGCCGAAAAAAAGGCGTTGAGGTTTCCCACCGGCGCGTTATTTCGTCCTCGGCAACCATGACTAAGCCTGTCGCGATTGCCACGACGTCCGCCGCCCGGGAATATCCGACTGCGGACGAGTTTTTTCCCGCCAGCCTGCCGACGGCGTTCACCTATGACGACGTGTCGCTGGCGACCCTCTATTCGGAAATCCTGCCGCGGGACGCCGACCTGACCACCCAGTTGTCCGACACGCTGCGCCTGCAGATTCCGATCATCTCGTCCGACATGGACACGGTCACGGAGTCGCGCATGGCCATCGCCATGGCGCTCAACGGCGGCCTCGGGCTCATCCACTGCAACCTGCCGCTCAAGGAGCAGGTGAAGGAGGTGGCGCGCGTGAAACGCCACGTGCACGGCCTCATCCAGGATCCCATCACCGTCTCGCCCGATCTCACCGTGGGCGATGTCCTCACGCTGATCGAGCAGCGGCGCTACGGCTTCCAGACCTTCCCGGTCGTGGACGGCAAGGGCCTGCTGATCGGCCTGCTGCCGGGCAGCATCGTGAAGGAGCGGTATCGCGCCAAGAAGGTCACCGAGGCGATGACCCCCCGCTCGAAATTGATCGTGGCGCGCCAGCGTGAGATCGGCACGGACCCCATCAAGTTCGCCGACATTTTCTTCAGCGACAATGTCGGGATCAACAAGATGCTGGTGGTCGACGACGAGAACCACCTGCGCGGCCTGGTCACCAGCACGGACGTGGAGCGGATCATTGGCGAGGCCGGATCGCGGCGGAAACCCAGCCGGGACGCCAACTTCCGTCTCGTGGCCGGCGCCTCGGTCGCGCCCATCCGCAAGCCGACGGGGGAACTCGATCGCGACCGGGTGCTCGACCATGTCGGCGCGCTGCTCGACGAAGCCGTCGATGCCGTCGCCGTCTCCACCGCGCACGGCCATTCGGCCGGCGTCGGGGAGTTGGTGCGCCTCATCCGCCAGACCTTTCCCGCCCTCACCATCATTGCCGGCAACGTGACCAGCGCCGCCGGTGCGGACTTCCTTGCCGAATGCGGCGCGGACGCCATCAAGGTCGGGCAGGGACCGGGCTCGATCTGCACCACCCGCCTCGTCGCCGGCGTGGGCGTGCCGCAACTCACCGCGCTCTACATGTGCAGCCGGTCGGCCGCGGCCCGCGGCGCCCGCATCCTCGCCGACGGCGGCATCGCCAAATCGGGTGATGCCGTCAAGGCGCTCACCCTCGCCGACGCGGTCATCTGCGGCGGCCTGTTTGCCGGCTGCCGCGAGGCGCCGGGCGAAATCCTCGAGATCAACGGCAAGCTGTACAAACAGTACCGCGGCATGGGCACCCTCGCCGCGATGAAGACCGGCTCCGCGGCCCGCTACGGACACGAGAAGGAGGACTCCACCCGCAAGATCTCGGCCGAGGGCATCGAGGCGCTCAAGGAGGTCTCGGGCTCCATCGACCTGGTGCTGGCCGAACTCATCGGCGGCCTCCAGTCCGGCATGGGCTATCTTGGAGCCCGCACGCTGGCCGAACTCAGGACGCGCGCCCGTTACGTTCGGGTCACCGCTTCCGGCCAAAAGGAGGCGGCCCCGCACGACGTGATCGAAGTCTCGACGAAGACCTCGACCTAGAGGCGGACTCCGGGTTTCGAGTTTTGGGCTCCGGGTTTTGAGTGCCGACCGGGCCGCGCACCCGCGCGCCCGCCGTGTGACGCCGCGGGTCCGCTCTGGAGAGGCGTTCGGCCAATTTCTCCTTGCTCCGGGTCGGCACCTCCCCTTTTACCTTCATGGCAACAGGGGATCGGGTTCTCTGGCTGCCACCTACTCCATGTCCCTCTCCCCGTTTCGCAGCCAGATTATCGCCGACCTGGGCATCAGCTTTGGCGACGAAGGCAAGGGCCGCCTCATCCCCGAGGTGGCCGATGAACTGGCCGCCTCGTCCGCCCCCGTATCCGTCGTGATCAAGGTCAACGGCGGCGCCAACTCCGGGCACACCGCGGCCGGCCTCAAATTCAACCTCCTGCCGTCCGGCGTCGCCGTACCCGCGATCCCCCACCTCTGCATCGGCAGCGGCGTCGTCGCCGATCCGCGCAAGATCTGGTGGGAAACCCGTCCGCTCGAGCGCAAGGGCTACGCTGTTCTCGAGCGCCTGCTCATCGACGAGCGCACCCTCGTCTCCGATCTCACCCACCGTCTGCTCGATCTCGCCTGGGAGGATTACCGCATCCAGCACCTGCACGACGAGCCCCGCGGCTCCACCGGCCGCGGCATCACGCCGGCCTACCTGGATGAAGTCGGGCAATGGCAGATCGTGTTCTCCGATTTCCATGCCGGCCGCAATTACTTCGCCCGCCGCCTGGCCCAGCGCGTCGACCGGGCCCTCCACACCATCCGGCACGTCTGCCGCGTGAGCGAGGAGACCTGGTTCGGCTTCTTCAAGCGCCTCACCGAGGCCGAACAGCGCGCCAACCGCGAGAGCATCGAGCTGGGGGTCTTCCCGGCCGCGGAGTTCGACTTCAACTGCTTCCTGGGCCGCGAACCGTTCACCCTCGACCTTGAACGGCTCGCGGCCGCCTACTGGGATGCCGGCACCGCCCTGGCGGCGCACATCGGCGAGGTGCGCGAACTCATCATGCACGAGCTCGACGCGGGCCGGACGGTCATCGGCGAGTTCGGGCAGTCCTACTGGCTCGACAAGCGCCAGGGATTTTCGCCCAACGTCACCGCCTCGCACACCACGGCGCCGGAGTTTTTCCAGTCGGCCGGCGTCCCGCTCCAGCCGATCCACGCCTTCGGCGTGGCGAAGGCCTACGACACCAAGGTCGGGACGCATACGTTCCTGACCCAGATGGACGACGCGCACCCGCTCTGCGCCCGGCTCAAGCAACTCGAGTATGGCACTTCCACCGGGCGCCAGCGCATGGTCGGCTGGTACGACGCGGTCGAAAAGGGAGATGCCCTCCGCTACGGCGGATTCCACAATCTGATGATCAACAAGCTCGACGCGCTCACGCAGGGCGGCGAGTGGAAGGACGACCTGCTGGTCTGCACCGGCTACGAGGGACCCGACGGCCGGCATTTCCACCACGTGCCCCGCAACGAGGCCGTGCGCAAGACGCTTCGGCCGGTGTACCTCCGTTGCCCCGGCTGGTCGGAGGACGTCAGCGCGGTGCGTCACTTCTCCGGTCTCCCGGTCAACGCCCGGCGCTACGTCGGCACCATGGTGAAGGCCCTCGTGGACGTGGCCTATGAGGGGCGCGCGCGCCCGGCCATCCTCCCCAACCTGCGCTATCTGGGTGTCGGCCCGCTGCCCGCCCAGATCATCAAGGATGTGCCGCCGACGGCCGAGCTGATCAAACTGGCGGACGGATGAAGTCGGGCGGCCCCGGGACGCCGGGCCACCACCGTTGGGGCACCGGAGCAGGATCGTCGCGTCCGGCCGACCTTGCGGCGGGCGTGCGAATGCGCTGGCCGCCGCGACGATCCCGGCATGGGCCCGCGCCTGCCCATCCATGGCCAACCTTCGTCGCCGTTGGGCCGCGACAGGGCCCGCCGCGCCCACCCGTCTTCTCTGCCCATCCGTGGCGAAGGTTGAGCAAGGATGGGACCGGCCGCGAGGGTGCGGACAACGACGCCGCTCAGCGCCGGCCCGCGCGTCCCGGTGGGCGTCAGCCCGGCGCGCGTCCACCGAGGCCGGAAGATCCGGACCTCAGAAATCCTGCAGGCGACCCTCGCCCGCGCCCCGGTCCGGCTCCAGGCGCTCCAGCACCTCGCCGATCAGGTAGATCGAGCCGGTCACGACGACGGTGTCCTCCGGACCGCCCAGCGCGCACACGCCGGCGGAGGGAAAGGCACCGCCGACCGTCCCGTGGCGGACCGCGCCGGAAAATCCCGCCGGCAGGCAGTGCTCCAATTCGTCGAAGGTGCAGGCCCGCGCCTGGTGCGGAATCGCGAAATGAATCTCGCGCGCATGGCGGGCGATCACGTCCAACAGCGGCCGGGCGCGGTAGGAGCCGAGCGCGCCGGTCATGATCACCGGCCGCCGGCCCGTCTCCGCCTGCAGGTGCCTGAGGTTGGCTTCGAGCACGAGCGCCCCGTCCGCGTTGTGGGACGCGTCGAGGATCACGCAGCGGCCGCCGACCGAAAGCCGTTGCCAGCGGCCGGGCCACGAGGTGTGCCGCAAACCGTGGGCGATGGCATCGTCCGTCAGCCGCCACCGGGGCGGCAGCAACCGGGCCGCCAGCGTGGCGGTGGCCGCGTTCCAGCGCTGGTAGTCGCCCTCGAGGTTCGTCTGCGGATAGCCCTCGATGGCCTCGCCGAATTCCTCCCGCACCGAGGAGACCGGGGCGTTCCGCTCCCCGGCGATGCGCCGGATGACCGACTCGGCCTCCTCCGGCAGGCGGCCGAGCACGACCGGCCGGCCGGGCTTGATGATTCCCGCCTTCTCCGCCGCGATCTGCCCCAGCTCCGATCCCAGGATCTCGCAATGGTCCAGGCCGATGGACGTGATCACCGCCACCTCGGGCTCCACCACGTTCGTCGCGTCCAGTCTCCCGCCGAGCCCCACCTCCACCACCGCGATGTCGACCGCGCGTCGCATGAACTGCAGAAACGCCATGGCGGTCATGAACTCGAAAAAGCTGGGCTGGTCCCCGGCGTGATCCCTTTCCAGCGCCTCCGCCACCGGGCGCAGTTCGTTCGCGTAGGCGACGATCTCCGCTTCGCCCAGCAGGCGGCGCTCCACCTGCACCCGCTCCCCCAGCCTCACCAGGTGGGGCGACGTGTACAGCCCCGTCCGCCAGCCGGCCGCATGGAGGATGGCGTCGACCATCGCCGAGACCGAGCCCTTGCCGTTCGTGCCCGCCACGTGCACGAGGGGATAGTTGCGCTCGGGATGCCCCAGCGCGTCGACCAGCAGGCGCATCCGGTCGATCCCGAACTTGGTCCCCTGCGCCTTCAGGTCGTAGAGGTAGTTCTGCGCCTGGGCGTAGGTGGCGATGGTTTCAGTCACAGCCATGCCGGGACACGGTCGCGCCGGATGCTCCGGCCATCGGCGCGCGCCTCCGATTCAGGCGGCATCGACCGCCTTCGCGCGCCGCGGACCCTTCTTCACGTGGAGCACCTGCAGGATGTCGCGCAAGCGGTCCCGCATCTCGAGCCGGCTCACGATCTGGTCGATCAGGCCGTGCTTGAGCAGAAACTCGGCGCTCTGGAATCCCGCCGGGAGCGTCTGCTTCGTCGTCTCCTTGATCACGCGCGCACCCGCAAACCCGATCAGCGCGCCGGGCTCGGCCAGGATCACGTCCCCCAGCGTCGCGAAGCTGGCGGTCACGCCGCCGGTGGTCGGATCAGTGAGAATGGAGATGAACGGCAGGCGCGCCGCGGACAGCCGCGCCAGCGCGGCGCTGGTCTTGGCCATCTGCATCAGCGAGAAGATGCCCTCCTGCATTCGCGCCCCGCCGGCCGCGCTGAATATCAGGCAGGGGATCTTCTTCTCCAGCGCCGCCTCGATCGCCCGGGTGATCTTTTCCCCGGTGGCGCCGCCCATCGATCCGCCGCAGAAGCGGAAATCCATCACCGCCAGCGCCACCGGAATGCCGTGAATCCGGCCCACGCCGCAGACCACAGCCTCCTTCAGGCCGCTGTCCTTCTCGTACTTCTTGAGCCGGTCCGGATACGGCTGCGAGTCGACGAACGCGAGCGGGTCGGCCGCCCGGATGTCCTCCGCGAGCTCGACGAACGACTCCGGGTCGAGCAGGTGCCGCAGGCGCTCGCGGGCGCTGATGCGAAAATGGTAGCCGCTCTTCGGCACCACCATCTGGTTGGCTTCCAGATCCTTGTTGAAGACGATCTCGCCCGACAGCGGGCATTTGACCCACACCCCCTTCGGGATGTCTTTCTTCTTTGCGGAGACAGTCGGGTACTGCGGCTTGTTAAAATGCACCATTGCAGAAGGTCAACCATGCCCCAGGGTGACGACGTCGAGGTTCACGCAGCCCGCCCGGCGGAGGATGGCGGCGCAGGCGTTGAGGGTGGAACCGGTGGTGAAGACGTCATCGACGAGGACGTAACGTTCGGCGGGGTTTATGCCAGCGCCGTTCCGTAACGCAAAGGCATTTTTGAGGTTCTCCTGGCGGGTGGCCCGGTCCAGCGCCGTCTGCGTCGCCGTGTCGATCACCCGCCGCAGCGGTTCCGCCACCGCCGTCCGTCCGCCGGCGGCGGCCGCGAAGCATCCGGCCAGCAGACGGCTCTGGTTGTATCCACGCTCGCGTTCCTTCCGCGGATGCAGGGGCACGGGCACCAGCACGGCGTCGCGCACGAAGGCGGCCAGGCCCGCGGCCGCGCCGATCAGCCGGCCGACGTCCTCCAGCACGTGCAGGGCCCGGTGGTATTTCAGCGCATGCACGAGCGAGCGCCCCGGGCCGGACAGCAGGATGCAGGTGCGCCCCTGGCCAAATTCCGGCGCGAGCTCGGCGCAATGGACGCACCTCCGCCCGGCCGGCGCCTCCCCGGCGAACGGATGCCCGCAGATGCTGCACTGCGGCGGCTGCACCACGACGAGCGTCCGGGCACAGCGCGGACACAAGTGGCGCAGCGGCCCGCCCTCGGTCAACCCGCCGCAATGCACGCACGAGGGGGGAAACACGACGTCGCCCACCGACCGCCACCAC
>JBJKRV010000535.1:0-6635 GCA_046704465.1 Opitutaceae bacterium
CCTGGCAGCTGGGAACGGACTGGGGTGAGGTGACCGATGCGGCGGCGCTGGCCACCCTCCGTGCGGCCCATGAGGCCGGCGTGGATTTTTTCGACACGGGCGACGTCTACGGCGCCGGGCGCCTCAATACGGCCCGCGGATGTGGGCGTGCACCTCGCGGCCGTAGAAGTCCGCCAGTTGCGCGTGCAGCTCGCGCGGCAGCGGCGCCAGGGCGGAGACGCGGGCGTTCGCCCGCGCCTGCTCCGGGTTTTTCGCCCCGGGGATGACAACGCTGACCGCCTCGAAATCCAGGCACCAGCGCAGGGCCATTGCGGTCAGGGTGAGACCGGAGGGCACGAGCGGCTTGAGCGCGTCCGCCAGCTCCACGCCGCGCTCAAACGGGAGGCCGGCGAACGTCTCCCCGACGTTGAAGCTCGCGCCGTCGCGGTTGTAGGTGCGGTGGTCGCCGGCGGCAAACCGCGTCGCCTTGGTGAACTTCCCGGTCAGCAGGCCGCTCGCCAGCGGCAGGCGCACGATGCACGCCACCCCGCGCGCCTGCGCCTCGGGGAACAGCGTCGCGATCGGCTTCTGGCGGAAGAGGTTGAAGATGATCTGCAGCGCGACACACCCGTCCTGGCGGACGCACCAGAGGGCCTCCTCCATCGATTCGACGCTCGCCCCGAAGGCCCGGATCTTGCCCTCGGTCCGCAGCTCCCGCAGCCAGCCGAACAGCTCGCCGCGGCGAAGCTCCTCGAACGGCACGCAGTGCAGCTGCATCAGGTCGAGGGTTTCGAGGCCCAGGCGCCGGAGCGACGCCTCCGTATGGCGCCGGACGGCTTCGCGCGTAAAGTTGCCCGGCCAGCCCGGATCGCCGCCGCGGCCGAGTTTGCTGGCCACGAACACCTTGGCCCCCGTCTCCTTGAGGAAGCGGCCGATCAGCGTTTCGCTCCGCCCGGCGCCGTAGACGTCGGCCGTGTCGAAAAAATCCACGCCGGCCTCATGGGCCGCACGGAGGGTGGCCAGCGCCGCCGCATCGGTCACCTCACCCCAGTCCGTTCCCAGCTGCCAGGTGCCGATTCCCACCTCCCCCACCTGAATCCCCGTGTTGCCGAAGTTGCGTTTGTTCATCGACTGAAGACGTTGACGACGTCGGGCCCCGGCCGCAATGCGCCGCTGCGGTCGGGTCGTAACTTGGGTCTTCGGCGGTCGTCTTGTCGGCGCCGCGACTCCGCCGCGCCGGCCGGCCGCCACGCGTTTTTCGGGAAGAATCTTCGCGGGTTGCGCCTCGGATATTCAACCATAGTTTCCCTCAAATGAGTACCCCTGCCAAATTCTGCGCCGCGCTGGCCTTCGGCCTCGGTCTGGCGACCCTCGCCGCGGCGCCCGTGCGCAACGGTGCGGTGGCCGTCGATCTGGTCTCGGCGGCGGCCGGCGTGGAGCCGGGTCACACCCTGCAGGTCGCCCTGCGCATGCAGCACGATCCCGGCTGGCACAGCTACTGGATCTACCCGGGCACCGGATACCCCACGACGATCCAGTGGACCCTTCCGCCCGGATGGAAGGCGGGCTCCATCCATTGGCCCGTGCCCAAGGTGCTCCGCGACGCCAACGGAACGATCGTCGGCAACGGCTATGACGGGACGGATTATTTCTTCATCGACCTGACCCCGCCGGCCGACCTCCAGCCCGGCACCAGCGTGACCCTCAAGGCCGCCGTCGACTGGCTCATGTGCCAGAACGAATGCATGCCCGGCGACGCCAACGTCTCGCTCACGCTGCCGGTCGTCAACGGACCGCCGCCGGCCGACCCGGCCTGGGCCCCCAGGCTGAAGAAGGCGCTCGGGCAGCTGCCCCATCCGCCCGCGGGCTGGCAGTTCGAGGCCGGACACACGCCGAAATCGGTCACCTTCACCTTCCGCCCGCCGACGGGAAGCCACTTTCAACCGGCGGACTTTCATTTCTTCGCCGACGACGGCCTGATCGCCTACGACCAGCCCCAAACCGTGCGGGCCGGCAAGGACGGCACCTATACGATGCACCTGGCAGTCGATCCCTCCGGGCCGAAGAATCCGACGCACCTGGTGGGAGTGCTCGCCCTCGCCTCCGGCGGCGTGCCCGGAATCAGGATCGACGTGCCCTTCGGCGGCACCAACCGGGCGCTCGCCGCCGCAGGCGGGGCCGCGATGGCGGCGACGGGCTCGCGCGCCGGATTCGCCGGCACGCTCGTGCTGGCCTTCCTCGGCGGCCTCATCCTCAACCTCATGCCCTGCGTCTTTCCCGTCCTGGGCATCAAGATTCTCGGCTTCGTCCACCAGGCCGGCGCCGAGCGCCGCAAGGTGTCGCTCCACGGCGTGGTGTTCACCATCGGGGTGGTGCTCTCGTTCTGGGTCCTGGCCGGGATCCTGATCGCGCTGCGCGCGGGCGGGCGTGAACTCGGCTGGGGCTTCCAGTTGCAGGAGCCGGGCTTCGTCTACGTGCTCGCGCTGCTGATGATGATTTTCGCGCTCAACCTCAGCGGCGTATTTGAGGTCGGACTCTCGGCCGTGGGGCTGGGCGCCCGCCTGCAGGCGAAGTCGGGCCTCACCGGCTCGTTCTTCACCGGCGTGCTCGCCACCGCCGTGGCCACCCCCTGCTCGGCGCCGTTCGTGGGGCCCGCGCTCGGGGCCGCGCTGGCGCTGTCCGGCGGCGAGTCGATCGTCGTCTTCACGTTCATCGCGCTGGGGTTGTCGGTGCCCTACCTGCTGCTGTCGATCTTCCCCGGGGCGCTGAAGTTCCTGCCCAAGCCGGGAGAGTGGATGGAAGGCTTCAAGCAGCTCATGGCCTTCCTGCTCTACGCCACGGTTGGTTTCCTCGTCTGGGTGCTGGCGGGCCAGACCTCCGACACCGGGCTGCTGAAAGTGCTCTTCAGCCTCGTGCTGGTGGCCATGGCCGCGTGGATCTACGGCCGCTGGACGCAGCACCGCGGCAAGGCCTGGCGGCGGCCGCTCGGCTACGTCTTCGCCGCGGCGCTGTTGATCGCCGGGACGACGTTCGGCTACCCGCGCCGGCCGGATCTGACCTGGCAGCCGTGGAGCCCGGCGACGGTCACCCAGTTGCAGTCGGAGGGCAAGGTCGTCTACGTCGACTTCACGGCGCGCTGGTGCGCCACCTGCCAGAGCAACAAGGCGGTCGTGTTCTCGTCGAAGAAGGTGCTGACCGAGCTGCACAAGCACGGCGTCGTGCTCCTGCGGGCCGACTGGACCAACAAGGATCCGCGCATCACCGAGGCGCTGGCGTCATTCGGCCGCAGTGCGGTGCCGTTCGACCTGATCTACGCCCCCGGTCACGCCCAGCCGATCATCCTGCCCGAACTGCTGACCCCGGACATCGTCCTCCGCGCCCTGAAGAAGGCCACGGCCGACAGTTAGCGGCGGCGCGCGGCCCGCCCCGCCGGCACGGGGTCTCAGGCGTCCCCCAGGATCTCGCGCAGGTGCGCCGCCAGATACTCGTAGACGATCTTTCGCGGCGCCGCATAGAAAACCCGGATTTCGCCCTCTCCGTACCGCCAGATGAATCGATGCCGGCCGACGCGCAGACGGTGGAGCCCTTCCAATCCCTCCGTGAGCGCGCGGACATCCCCTTTGGGAAGGCCAAGGATCGCCACCTTGACCGTCCGGCGGGTTTCCGGCGGCAGGGCGCGCTGGTAGGCGCGCACGCGCTCGTGGACCTGGATCCTAGTCGGCAAGACGGGAAGCCGGATGATACCTGCCCTTGCCGGCCTTTTCCTGTTTCCACGCCGCCACGAAACCCGGGTCGGACAGCAGCTCCATCGTATCGAGGAGCGCCCCGAGGCGCTCGTCGGAAATTACATGCACCACCGGACGCTCGTGCCGGGTGACCGTCACGAGCCCGCCCTGCTCCGCCGCCCGGACCGCCGCCGCCGTCTCGCGCTGCAGTTCCTTGATGGTGTATGTACTTTTCACATCGAAAAGGTGTCCCGGCGATGATCGCCGCACAAGCGCAAATCCGGACGCAAAGCACCGCCACGGAACCTACCGCGGGTCAGCGACCTCCCACGACTTTCGCATGAGCACCACCGGGAAGGTGTATCCGGCGGGGTACGCGATGTCCTTCCGGCCCAGCGTGTCGTAGCCGGGCCGCGAACAATAATCCGGCAGGAACCCGACATCGACGCAGTCGAGGAGGACTTCGACCGCGCCGTGCCCGTGAGCCTCCATCTCACACGCGCGCATCACGCTCTCGCCCAGCCCGCGTCCGGAGTGCGAGCGGACCACGGCGAGGGTTTTCACCCACGACGGCTTCTGGTCGCCCAGGGTGTCGACCCAAAATGGGCTGCATTCGCGGGCCAGCGTCATGACCGCGGCCAGTCGGTCGTTCATCCAAAATCCGAACAGCTCACCGCGCCCCTGCCGTTCGGTGAACGTGCCCCGCGACAGCGGCTTCAGTCACTGCCGGACGCCCTTGGCGGTCAGCCAATCCTATACTCCCCTGTACGCGGCGTGCGCGTCGTCGAGTTTCCGAATGCCGACCGGGCGAAAGCTCGTTCCCATGGGCTTCTTCTGTTTCCGGTATCGCCAGCCGCTGTTAATTCAACGCCACGTACTTGATCGGAAGGGGACGGCGAATGGCATGAATGAGCGCCCGCCGGACGTTATCCGGCACCGTTCGGTGCCGCCAGCGAAACGGTTCGCCAAACGTCGGATCCACCCACCGCAATCCGCCGAACCTGACCGGAGCCCGAAACCGCGGAACCACATGCCAGTGAACGTGCGGGCAGGGGCGGCCGTCGTGGAATGGAGGATCCGGATCCCGTTCCCGGTAAGCCCAGTTCCGGTCGCAGGAAAGGTTGATCATCGTCGCCCCCAGCGCCGTTTCGAGCGCCGGCTCCAGGTGGCGGAGCACCCGATGAAAATCCATCGCCTCTTCCCGGGTGAGCGCACTCACCTTCGGCGCATGGCGCCGGCTCACGACCAACACGTTCCCCGGACTGCACTGGTTGGGATGCAGCAGCACTTTCCAGTGTGCCGTGAAGAAGATCAGGTTGCCGTCCCGACCGGGCGGCGTGCAGCTCACGCAGACCGGATCCGGCCAAGAACGCGGCTGGCGGCGAAAGGTGGTGAATTTGGCTTCGCCCATTGGCGACCGGAAACTTCAACCTCGCGCTCAGGGCCGGACCAGGCCAGGTCGGGTTGGCCCTGGCATCGGAGTCGGACAAGTCCCGGTCATGGGCGATATCACGCTGGAATCTGCTTCACGGCTTCCGGGGCCTCCTCGTCCATCGCCTGCAACGCCGCGCCTGCGGTTCGGCAATGGGCATACAGCCAGCAATCAAGAACGATGGTCAAGAACCAGGTCCCGAAGAACCACTGGACGGCGCCGAACCAATCGCCGTCGTGCAAGCCGCAAACGATCGTCAACCCGAGGCCCAACCCAAGGCATACCCAGGCGAAGGCGAGAGCAAACTTCCGCCATTGACGGAGCTTCCCGAACTGCTGGCGGCGAAACGTCGCGTCTTGTGCCGCCCGTTCGAAGTATCGTTCCGCTTTCATCGTGCTCTTCACATCGTCCGGATGCTCCGGGCCGGTGCAGACGGAGTTCGGCCGCCGGCTTTCCCGAGAATCTGTCTCCACTCCTGCGGACTGTGTGAGTAGGTGTATCTGGTCCAGCGTTGTGCGATGCCGATGTCGTAGCCGTACGCAACCGTCACGGAGAGGAGGTCTTCCTTCCCGATCGCCGGGTAGTTTGCCAGCACGGTGGCAGCGACTCCATCGGCCGTCCTTTCAAAGTCAATTGGCCGCACCTTGAGCGCGACCGATGACTGAAAGTAAGAGACGGTCGAGGTCTTGCCATTGAGCCAGTTCCAGCTCTTGCCCGCATAGACCGTGGCAAACGACACGTTGGTTGGGGCGCATAGTTTCCGCTGAACCGCCAGCAGGTCCGGGAGCGGACCCTTTCGGGCCAGCCACGGCATTCCAGCGGAGATCCCGACCCAAACCAGAAACCAGGCAGCGGCGACGATCAGGTGCCCCCGCCAGACCGGCCCGGCCGTCACCCGTCCACCGCTTCCGCGACGAACCACGAATGTTCCCACCGCGAGGTCATGCACGCTTTGACGGGTTCGGCGGTTGAAGATCAACAAATAGATGATCACGCCGCCCAATCCGAAAATCAGGAATCCGACGACCAGCGAAACCGCCAGATTCGTCGGAATCATGGCGCCGTTCAGAAAGAAAGGAACGCTGAAAATCGCACAACGCACGACCGAACGCCCAACGGAGACATGCCGGCCGGCCGAATCCACGACCTCGATTTTCATGAGCCGTTTGCCCGGCGTCTTGCCGTGGCCGATCTCGCTGTCGAAAAGTCCGAAATAAAGCAGGGAGATCGCGAAACCGACAGCCCGGCCCCAACCGCCCAAATGGGCGAAGAAATCAAACAGGCAAACCCCGAGCCCAACGCCGACGACCGCCAATAATACTCCGTCGAGGACGAAGGCCAGCATTCGTCTCCAGACCCCGCTGACCGTGCGGGGCGCAAGCAGGGGCGGATCAGTGGGCGGCAGAGTTTGCTCGTTGGCATTCATAAAAGATCGCTTGGTCCGTTCGGGCGCGGTCCCTGCACCCTTTTCATACATCCGAAGTTGCCCGAAACATGAT
>JBJKRV010000536.1:0-4002 GCA_046704465.1 Opitutaceae bacterium
CTGAATCGGCTCCTCTTCATGATGAGTTCTCCTCCTGGCTTTTATACCCCGGAAAACTCACATTTCAACCGGTCCTCTTCTTGGGGAGCACCTCAAGTTTTCCAAGTGTACCAAAACTGTTCCAAAACTCAGGGGATATTGGGGCGCGGAGGCGTTCCCCGGTGCGCTCTAGCTGGCGACAGGCCAGGGGACAAATTCCAGCCGCCGAGAAATCAATTGGCGAAATAAAGATCTGCGACTTTAAGGGCCAAGGCGCCGGGGTCGAGATCGGTGCGATTGGCCAGGACGATGACGGTCAAATCGGCGCGGGTGAACCGCTCGATGGCCGTACGAAAGCCGATGCTTTCGCCCATATGCCACATTCGCGGGTGGCCGCGAAAGGGATTCAAGAACCAGCCGAAGCCGTACTCGATGGGAGCACCGTCGGAACCCTTGGGCCACTGGGCGGGGGCCAGAGGCAGGCGAACGGGGGTGAGGGCCGGTTTCATTTCGGCGGCGGAGAGGAGCGTGTGATCGCGGAGGGCCTGGTCCCACGTCGCGAGATCCTGCACGTTGCTATAGACACCGCCGTCGCCGAGGGTCGCCGATGTGGGGCTCTGATCGGTTTCCAACCAAACCCCGGAGTCGTCGGTGTAGCCGTAGGCGCGCTGGGGCACATGGTCCTTGCCGTATTGGTAGGCGAGGGTGTAGGTCATGCCAAGCGGCGCGAAGATGCGGCGGCGTAGAAACTCCGCGAAGGGCATGCCGGAGATTTTTTGAACGATCATGGCGAGCACGCAGTAGCCGGAATTACTGTATTTCCAGGTCGAGCCGGGCGGGAACTGCGTTCCGGTCTGGCGCTCCATCAATTTGAGCACTCCCGCATCGCCGATTTGCGGGATTTCCTCCCACGATTTGCCACGGTATTCCTTGTCCATGAGGTCCTCATAGTCGGGGAGGCCGGAAGTGTGATTCAGGAGATTGCGGACGGCGATGGCACGGCCGTAGGCCGGAAAATGAGGAAAGATGTCGGTGAGGCGATCGCTATATTTCAGCTTGCCATCGTGGACGAGGAGCATGATGGCCATGGCGGTGAACTGCTTGGTGCAGGAAGCGAGGCGAAAATCCGTGCGCAAGGTGACGCGGCGACGGCAACGAAGGTCGCGCATGCCGTAGCCGCGATGGAAAATCGTTTTGCCGTCCTTTCGCACCAGGACGGCGAGGCCGGGCGCATCGGGCGAGGTGACGGACGAAAAAATCGCGTTGATCTGCTGCCGGGTTGGCGGACGGCGGGACGGCGCCGCGGCCACCGATGCTGCCAGCAGCACGCAAGCGGGAATCGAGACGGCCATTGCAAAGCGTTTGAGAGACATGACACCCTCAGCGTGAAAGAGTCGGAGAAATCTTGTCCCAGCCTCGCGACGTTCGCAAGTCGGTATCGGAACAATCGGGCACGGTCAGGCGCTGCGGGCATTGCTCACGAATTTCCAACACAGTTATCACACCGCCGCGACCCAGGAAGCTTTACGAGCCATTCTCCAACGGCTTCGGTGCGAGGATTTGCTGCAGGTAATCTGTCGTGCCCGGCACTCGGACAAGATGCGGATACTTCAGTCCCCCGTCGTAATGGACTGAGTAGAGCGCGGTGACGCCGTCGCCCTTTGCGGTTAACTGCAACGGCTTCTTGCTCTTCTGCGCCCGGGCGATTTCGCTTCGCAACACGTCGGTGGTGTACGGGTGGCCGCCGATGGCCACAAGCTCCATGCCCGGTGCGAGGCCGGCCTTGAAAGCCGGTCCGTTCCATAACACGTCCTCGACCTTGCCTTGCCGATCGAGGAACAATCCCACCGAGAACATTGCGTTGACACCTTTCCTGCTGAGTTCACCCTCGCCGACGTTTTCGAGTGCCTTCTGGTAATGCGAAGGCTGATCGGAATACGCCAAACGCCAACCGCTGGCGTTGATGCCGGACAGCAGCGGAACCTGTCGGCCCACGCCGTATAGCCAATCGTGCAGGAAGCTCGCCCAGTCATACGGCTGGACCGCATTGAGGGCGGCGACGACGTCGTTGAAAGTGTAGGTATGGGTGGTGAAACTGCCGTTGTCGACGCCGAAAAATTGCCGGGCAAAATCGTCAATCGAACGCCGATCGTGGCTTAACGTCCGGATTTTCATGTCGACGGCGAGCCACAGCAGTTGGCCCTCACGATAGAAGTCAGTTTGCCGACGCCAGTTCGACCATGGGCTGGGCGAGCCGTAGAGCAACTGCGCAGCGACGGTGGTGTCGCTCAGCGGCCGCCACTCGCGACCGGTTCGGTGTGCCATGACCGCCGCCCGGTAGGCGATCACCTGACGCCATGTATCCTTTGACCACAACCCGCTTCGCACCGTCAACATGTCGCCGAGGTAGGCCGTGAGGCCCTCATACACCCACAACATCCGCGTATGTTCGGGACGCTCGAAGTTGGGCTGCCACAGCTCTGCGGGCCGCATGAATTTGCCGTTCCATGAGTGTGTGTATTCGTGCGGCAACAGCGAGGCGTCGAGCATGAAATGGTCAGCGTCGGCAAACATCTTCGTGCCGCCACGCGCACGGTCATCACTCGACTGGTGATGCTCCAGACCTCCTGTCGAGACGTGGTCGCTCAACGTCAGAAGGAAATGATAGTCGTCGTAATGATGCGAGTGAAACAGTGCCTGCGCCTGTTCGACCAGATGACGATAATCGTTGACTTGGGTATCAGAAATATCGAGCGCCGCTGCATTATCACCCACCAAATCGAGATAACGATGCACCGACGAGCCGGCTGGAGTGAGATTAACCTGCCGAAAATATTTCCCGGCAATCACCGGTGAATCAACCAGCGTGTTGAACGGTACTGGCTTGAACGCGATGCGCCCGCCGCTGCGTTCTTCTGTCGCGAGCGCGCTCGCGTAGCGCCAACTGGCGGGGATCACCAGTGTCGGTTCATACATCTGCACCTTAGTCGGATAACCAGCCTGGTACAGCGCTACATCATTCCACTCCAGACCCATGAGACGCCGTGTGACCCGGTCACGTGCCGGAAATTGGAAGCGGATAGTGATGCGTTTGACGCCCGTTGGCACCGTCAAATGAAACGTGAACATGTCCACTTCATCACGGAACCATGCGATCCGTCTTCCCCCGGCCGTGATTTCCAGGCCCATCATTCTGCCGATCGGCCCGTCCGGCGCGTGATCACCCGGAATCCATTTCGGGTAGTAAAGCGTCAGCGGCCCCGGCCGGACCGGCATCACCTCATGCACATAGAAAATCTTTTGTTTCGGGTTGGGTAATCGCACCGTTAGTGCAACGGGGCCGGCTGGACCTTTCACAACCCTCTGACCGAAGTAAGCCACGGGCGCGATGAGAGCAGCGGCGCCCAGGAGCAATAACAATCGTTTCATGCATCACATCCTCAAGAGAAGTACTCAAGAGCACCACGCTGCCGGCTTGCCTGATGCTTGGTATCACCGATAAAGGTCGAGGCGTTGTCACCGACAGGAAACGTTTCAACCAGAGCGTTTTGGTACGCCGTCCGTTATAGCGTATTCTTGTCCGGCATCGCAAACGCAATGTTGGTCGGCGACCGGCCTTGGGTATCGGTACGCTTCACGACATTTCCGTCTCTGCCCAGAGCCGTAACGTCGCCATACTCTCAGGTTTTCAAGCTCAATGTCCCTCAAGATAGGCAGGTGATATAAGTTGCCGTTCGGGTCAAAGTATCCGGTAGGCGCTGGCGAATCGATTGGTCAAAGCCGAACCGCGGATGTTGAGGTACGATAAAGGTTGTGAGCGGGCCTTATTCGACCTCAAACCGACCTGTGCGATTCCGGCCGGCTTAAGAGTCCAATCTTGGACTGGCCCCCGAATTTGAGACCGCAGAATTGGTACACTTTGCAGGGAAGGGAGCTGCGAGTGGCCAAGAAGAAGAGAGTCGGGAGGTATCCCAAGGCCTTTCGGGAGATGGCGGTGCGCCGGATGAAGAGTTGCGAGAGCAT
>JBJKRV010000537.1:0-2654 GCA_046704465.1 Opitutaceae bacterium
GGCCGAGACGACGTTCCAGTTGAACTTCACCATCAGGTGGACCGTCGCCGGACCCGGTCCGACGTGGTACGGGATCGGCAGCGCGCCGCGCCACGCCTCGGGAGCCATCGGCCCGCCGAGCGCCGCCAGCAGCGGCTGCGCGTCGCCGTACGAGATCGGCAGCACCGGGATCTTCTCGAGGTTCGTCACCTGGTCGAGCGGCAGCCGCTTCGCGCCCGGCGTCGCGCCCCAGCCCGGCGTTTCCGGGTCTCCGGGGTACTTCTCCATCTCCATGACGCTGCCGCGCTGCACGCCCTGCTCGGGGCGGTACGGTCCCTTCGGGAAGACGTCGCCCTGGTAGTACCCGTCGTCGTACGGATCGGAGTAGATGATGCAGCCGATCGCGCCGTGCTCGTGCGCGAGCTTCGGCTTGATGCCGCGCCAGCTGTGGCCGTAGCGGGCGATGACGATCTTGCCCTTCACGCTGATCCCCATCTTGGCCAGCTGCGCGTAGTCCTCGGGCACGCCGTAGTTGACGTAGACGAGCGGGGCCGTCACGTCACCGTCGGCCGAGTACGCGTTGTAGGTCGGCAACTGCGTGGGCTGGCCCGACGTCGGATCCTGCGGGATGGCCGGCTCCTTGAGCCGCGCCTCGTAGTGCCCGGGCGACACGAGCTCGAGCTGGCGCTCGGCCGGCGTCGGGAAGAGCACCTTGAATTCCTCGATGTGGGCGTCGAGGCCATACGACTTGAACTTGCTCAGGATCCACTCCGCGTAGATGTGCTGCTGCGGCGAACCGACATTGTGCGGCTCGGCAGACAGATGCTCCATGTTGGCGCGGATGTTGGCCGGCTCCGGAATCGCGCGAAACTTCTGCTCCCAGCTCAGCTCGGTCTTGGCAGCGGCCGGCGAGAATCCGAAGACGCCCGGGTCCTGCTGCGCGCCGAGCATCGCCGAGGCGCCGCCCGTGACCAGAACGGCCGCGCTGAGCAGGACGAGAACACGTGGGGTTGTCAGGCGCAAGTGTGCCTCCTCGCGGTGAAGGGACCAAAGCTCAACAAGGGCCCTAGTATACACATGAGTCTGGCCGATACTCCGCCCGTTCGGCAGGTACAATGCCGCTTGGGAACGCCATGCTGATCCGCACTATTCCAACCACCGTCCACGGTCGCTATTTGGTCGAGCTTCCTTCCGGGCCCGGCCCGTACCCGCTCCTGGCCGGGTTCCACGGCTACGGCCAGAACGCCGACATCCACCTCGAGCAGTTGCGCGCGATCCCGGGTGCCGGGACCTGGCTGCTCGCGGCGGTCCAGGGACTGCACCCGTTCTACGACCGCACGAACACCCGGGTCCTCGCGAGCTGGATGACCCGTCTGGATCGGGAACTGGCCATCGCGGACAACATCCGCTACGTCGCACAAGTCGTCGAGGCGATCCGCCACGAGCATCCGGTCGCACCGCCGCTGGTCTTCGCCGGGTTCTCCCAGGGGGTGGCGATGGCCTACCGCGCCGCGGCGGCCGCCGGCCGCGCCTGTCAGGGGCTGATCGTGCTTGGGGGCGACGTTCCGCCCGAGCTGGCCGATGCGCCGCTCGAGGGTTTCCCGCCCGTGCTTCTGGGCCGCGGTCGCCGGGACGAGTGGTACACGGAGACGAAGTGTGAAGCCGACCTGACGCTGCTGCGCGGGCGCGGCATTGCGGTCGAGACGGTGGTGTTCGACGGCGGGCACGAGTGGGGAGCCCCCTTCGTGGAGGCGGCGGGCAGGTTCCTGATCGAGCGGCGCCGCGCGGCCTCTAACTGATGAGCTTCGGCTGCTCCCGTGAGGCGCCATGGCGCGCCGATTAAAGTCTTTCCCCCTTTCTGTCGATTGTCTCCGGTGTGGAGATTCCTACGATCCCTCCCACCGTGCCGACGGTGCAGAACGTGAACGACAACACGCCCGGGCGCGATGAGTCGTCACGGCACCGGTCTACCCCCGACTCGGACAAGCGGGGCAGCGGTGACGAGGAGGGCGCGGAATCGGGTCAGGGCCGGCCGGGCAAGCGGGACGGCGTCGGGGACCATCTGGATATCTACGCCTAGCCGCGTTCGAGGGACACGATGTTCAATGCACTCTCTGCAGCGTCAGGTGGCCTCCAGCAGCAGATGAGCCTGTTCGATGCGGCGGCCGGCCGCATCGCGCAGAACGGCGCCAGCGGCAACCTGGCCGGCAACATGGTGGATCTCATTCGCGCCAGCCGCGGCGCACAGGCCGATATCGCCACGGCCCGCATTGCCAACCAGACGATCGGCAGCCTGCTCAACGTGTTCGCCTGACGCGCGCCACCCTTCCGCGCGCCCGCTGTTTCAACCTCGCAGACAGCCACGCCACGACAGCGTCCTGCACCGCCGCGTCCACCGCCTCCGGCGGCTCCGGCCAGGTGCGCGGCACCGCGAACGAATGGTCACCCCCTTCGACGATGTGCCGTGTCGCCCGCCGGCCGAGCCGGCGACAGACGGCGTCGATCTCGGAAGGTGCGCCGAACGGGTCCCGCGAACCCTGCACGAACAGCATCGGCAGGGTGATGGCCGGCAGGTGGGCGTCGCGGTGCCGATCCGGCCGCCCGGGCGGATGCAGGGGATAGCCGAGAAACACCAGACCGGCGAGCGGGGACGCCACACCATCGCCGGCGGCCAC
>JBJKRV010000538.1:0-10950 GCA_046704465.1 Opitutaceae bacterium
GCGGGCGGAGTCGCCGGCGTCGGAAGACGCCCGCCTCGCCCGCGATTGCTTCTGGATCGTCCTCGATCCCGAATCGGGGAACGGGCACACCTTGTTCGCCGACTCGGCCAACAACGGGCCCCGGGCCCGTGCGCTCGTCACCGAGCTGATTCCGGCGCTGGAGGCCCGATTTCGCCTCGCGACCGTGCCGGCGGCGCGGATGCTCCGCGGGCATTCCTCCGGCGGATGGGCGGCGCTCTGGCTGGCGCTGCACTATCCCCGTGTCTATGGAGCCGCCTGGGTGCTTTCGCCCGATCCCGTGGACTTCCACCGGTTCATGACGGTGGACATTTACCGCCAGGCAAACATGTACGAGTCGACCGGTCCCGATGGCGGGCTCGTTGCGAATCCCAGTTTCCGTTCGAAGGATGGCGGCTCCGACACAATCCGCCGGGACAACCGGATGGAATGGGTGCTGGGCCCGCACTGGACCTCGGGGCAGCAATGGGCCTCGTGGATGGCCGTCTTCGCGCCGAGGTCCGAAGCTGGGCATCCGGCCGGCCTGTACGATGTGCAGACCGGCCCCATCCGTCCAGGCATCGCCGAGGCATTCCGGCGCTACGATATCGACGCGCTGCTGCGCTCAAACCCGAAGCGTTACGGAGCCATCCTGCGACGCCGGGTGCGTCTGATCGTCGGCGGGGATGACAACTTCTTCCTCAACGAGGCCGTCGAGCAATTGCGGCTCGATCTCGACCGGCTGGCGCCGGCCGCCGGATCGCCGGACGAACACGGATTCATCCGGGTCGTGCCGGGGTGCGACCACAGCACGATCCTGACCTCGGCGGAGGCCCGGGCCTTTCCGCGCGGAATGCTCGACCACCTGCGGCGGCACCATCTGCTTCCCCCCGACGCCGGCCGGAAATAGACTTGGCGGCTGGGGCATCGGCCGAACACCTGAAGCGATGGATGTGGTCATTCTTGGCTCCGGCACCTCGCAGGGTGTGCCCATGATCGCGTGCCGTTGCCCGGTCTGCACGTCGGCGGATCCGCGCAACCGGCGCACGCGTTGCAGCATCCACGTGATCATGGACGGGCTGCACGTGCAAGTCGACGCCGCCCAGGAATTCAGGGAGCAGTGCCTGCGTCATGGCGTCGACCGGATGGACCTTTTCGTTCTCACCCACGGGCATGCCGATCACGTGGCGGGCATGGATGACCTCCGGCGTTTTTGTGATCTTCTCGGCGGCAGCGCCCTGCCGGTCTATTCGACCCAGGAGGGCATGCGTCGGGTGACCGCGATGTATCCCTATGCGATCTCGGAGCGGCCGGTGGCGCGCGGGTATCCCGCCTTCCGCTTGATGGAGATGCCGCGGATCCTGGAGCTGCCGCAGGGCACGATTCGTTCGACGCTGCTGCCGCATGGCGACACCCAGGTGCTCGGGCTGGTCTTCGAGGAGCGCAGCAGCGGCAGCCGGTTTGCCTACTACACCGACTGCAAATCCGTGCCCGACGAGGCGCGGGCCCTGGCGCGCGGGGCGAAGGCGGTGATCCTGGACGGCTTGCGTCCGGAGCCGCATCCGACCCACCAGACGACGGCCGAGGCGGTCGCGGTGGCGCGCGATCTCGCCGCCCCGATCGCCCTGCTCACCCACCTCACGCACGCCATCGACCACGGACCGTACGAGGCTACGCTTCCGGCCGGAGTCCGGCTCGCGTACGACGGCCTGCGCCTCTCGCTTTAGGCCGGATGGCGCAAAATGACGGTGCAGGTTGCGCAGTCGGCGGGAATGCATAAATCCAGCATCCACCGTCACCTGGGCAGTGCCCGGGCGTCTTGCTCGCAACCCTCCAAATGAAAAAAGCGCACTTCCTCCTCGCAGCCCTGCTGCTCGCCCCCGTGGTCCTCTTCGCCCAGCCGAAGAAGGACCGTCCGGACACCCCGATCGAAAAGGACATGCACAAGATGTCCAAGGCCTTCCGCCAGCTCTACAAGCAGGCGGGAGACCCGGCCATGAACACGTCCTCGCTGGAGTTGGTGGCCACGATCCGGGCCGGAGCCGAGGACGCCAAGACACACACGCCGCTGCGGGCGGCAGACATCCCGGAGGACAAACGCGCCGCCTTTGTGGCCGACTACCGGGAGCACATGGGGCAGTTCATCGACGTGGTGGACCAGCTCGCGGCGGCCCTGAAGGGCGGCCACAACGACGAGGCCGTCCGCCTAGTGAAAAAGATGAAGGACCTGCAGGGACAGGATCACTAGAAGTTCAAGTAACAGAAGAAGCACAAGGGCTGGTTCTGAGCCCGGCGAACGCCGCGGTCCCCGTCCTTGGTCCTAGATCCGAGCCCGCCGCGTCGTCGCGGCGGGTTTTTTGCGTTCCAACGCCGTCGTCATTTCAGGGCCCGGAGCTTCGGGGCGCGCCAGTGCAGGTACAAACCGTAGGCCAGGGCGATGACGCCGCCGAAGGCCGCGCCGGCGGGCACGCCCGCGAACTCGGCGATGGCGCCGACGAGGAGGGAGCCGATGGCAAAGCCCTGGAATACCATCGTGTACACACTCATGACCCGGCCGCGGAGGTTGTCCGGCACCGTCGTCTGCACGAGCGTGTTGGCCGTGGCATTCTGGGTCATGAACGCGAAACCCGAGACGACCAGGAAGCCCATGGTCAGGTGATAGGATTTCGAGAGGGCCAGCCCGATGACCATGATGGGGAAAAGCATGTTGCCCACCGTCAGCAGCAGACCCTTGCGCTGAAAGTCGCCCAGGGACGCGATGACGAGGGCGCCGGCCAGGGCCCCGACGCCGACGGCGGTCATCATGAATCCATAGCCGACCGTGCCGACGTGCAGGACGCTCTCGGCGAACGCCGGCAACAGCGCCATGTAGGCCAGGGCAAACATATTTGAAACCGCGACCAGCGCGATCAGCGTCCGCACGAAGGGGTGACGCCAGATGTAGGTGACGCCTTCCTTCATCTGTTTGATCGGAGATTCGATCGCGGGCGCTCCGACGTACGGGGGCACATTCATCAGGAGCAGGCCCACGAGGACCGCGAGGAAACTCACGGCGTTGAGCCCGAAGCACCAGGCCGGGCCCAGTGCCGCCAGCGTCACGCCGGCGATCGTCGGTCCGATGATCCGGGCCGAGTTGAAGATGGCGGAGTTGAGGGCGATCGCGTTCATCAGCTCCTTGCGCCCGACCATTTCGACCACGAACGCCTGGCGGGCCGGCGCGTCGAAGGCGTTGGCGATCCCGAGCAGGAATTCGAGAATCCCGATGTGCCACCAGCGGACCGTCCCGAGCAGGACGTCGATGGTCAACACCACCGCCAGCAGCATCATCAGCGACTGGGTGGCGAGCAGGAGCCGGCGCTTGGGCACGCGGTCGGCCACGACGCCGCCCCACAGGGAGAACAGGAGCACCGGCACACCGGCGGCGAAAGTGACGAGTCCGAGCTTGAACGGGGACCCGGTGAGTTCGTAGACGAGCCATCGACCGGCCACGTTCTGCATCCAGGTGCCGGTCAGCGAAATCAACTGGCCGATGAAGAACAGGCGGTAGTTGCGGTGTCGGAGGGCTGCGAACGTGCGGGTCAGGGCGGCCCTGAATCTCGCCGCACCGCGAACGGGGGCGGCGGCAGGGTTGGCAAGAGAAGGAGGGTCGCTGGTGTCCATGTGCCGGCCTTGCGCACAAGTCCTGGGAAAGGGGGCAGATGGCAGGTTATGAATTCAGCTGCGATGCAAAACAGACGTCGGCGCCACGGGCGGAAATAGGGATCCAGGCCCAGCCAGTAACGGAGCCTGAAGCTGGCATTAGGAGGCCTGAAATCGGGGTCGTTGATCGGCCCGGATGCGTGGATGTGGGGAAATTGGCTTGCCAATATCATAGTAATTCAATCTAGATTAAATCAGTAGGTTATATGAAGGTCTCAAAGAGAGGCGAATATGCACTGCGGGCACTCATCGACCTTGGCATCGCACAAGAGGTTGGTCGTTCGCTAGTTCAGGTCTCTGAATTGGCGGACAGCGAACAGATACCGATCAAATTTCTGGAGCAGATCATGCAGGTCCTGAAACAGGCGAAGTTCGTGGAAAGCCGGCGCGGGAAGTTCGGCGGTTACCGCCTCGCCCAGCCGGCCCAAAGGATCACGGTCGGACAGGTGGTCCGACTCATCGACGGCCCCCTCGCTCCGATCGGCTGCGTCAGCCAGAGCGCCTATGTCCGCTGCTCCTGCCCCGACGAGACGCATTGCGGCCTCCGCATGCTGATGCTCGACGTGCGCAATGCGATCGCCGGAATCCTCGATCGCTATTCACTCGCCGACGTCGTCGAGGTCACGCTGCGAAAGATGCGCCGCGACGGCGTGCCACTCCCTTTCACCCAGCCGCCGGCGGCGGACCTGCAGACCTCAACAGTCGATCCGGGCACCCGCCTGCAACCGGTCGAGGGCCTCATCGACAATCTGCTGGGGGACTATGCGATATGAGGACGAAACGTCACGGCATCGTGCGGGTGGTGCTGGCGTTGGCGGCGTTTCCCGCCGGAGCCTGGACCGCGGAGCCGGCGGATGACGTCGAAGAAGAGATCAGGGAGCTTCGCGCCCAAGTGGAGGCGCTCAGCGGGCGGCTCCGGGACCTCGAGCGCCGGCGGCAGAAAGAGGATGCGAAGGCGCCGGCGGGCGTACCGGTGACGGTGGGCGAGCGCGGTTTCGCCGCCACGTCGGTCGACCGCACCCACTCGATCCGGATCGGCGCCCTCGTTCAGCTCGACTCGCGCACCTTCTTCGGCGATGCCGCCGGCCTGACGAACAACTCGTTTGTCTTGCGGCGGGCGCGCCTCTTCGCGGAAGGGCGGGTGGGGGGAATCTATTCCTTCCAGGTGGTGCCGGAGTTTGCCGGCAGCCAGGTCAGTCTGCTCGACGCCAACCTGACATTTGCGCCCGCGAAGACCTGGCAGGTCAAGTTTGGCCGATTCAAGGCTCCGCTCGGGCTCGAAATGCTGCAATCGGATCCGGTCACTTTCTTTGTCGAGCGCTCGGTGGTCAGCAACCTGGTGCCAAACCGGGACGTCGGGATTCAGCTGGGCGGCAGCGCCGCGGGCGGCGCGCTGACCTATGCCGTCGGGGTTTTCAACGGGGTGCCTGACAACGCCAGCGCGGCGGGCGCCGATTTTGACAACGACAAGGACGTGATCGGACGCCTTTTCCTGCAGCCGTTCCGCGGCAACGAGGCCTCCCCGCTCCGCGGTCTCGGCATCGGAGTGGCCGGAAGTCTCGGTCGGCACAAGGGCGCCGCCGGGCTTCCCTCCGGATACAAGACCGACGGGCAGCAGACCTTCTTCAAATACAGCAGCTCGGCCGTGGCCGACGGCCAAAGCTGGCGTCTGTCGCCTCAGGCCTATTACGCCGGGGGACCGTTCAGCGCGCTGGGTGAATATGTCGTGTCCGCGGTCAACGCGCGGCCCACGGCGACCGGCGCGACCGCCGAATTGCGTCACCGGGCCTGGCAGATCGCCGCCGGGTGGGTGGTCACGGGCGAAGGCGCCGGGTACTCGGGCGTGACGCCGCGGCGCCCGTTCAGTTGGACGGACCGGCGTTGGGGGGCGTGGCAGATCGTGGCGCGCCATGCCCGGCTCCGGCTCGATCGGCGCACCTTTCCGGACTTTGCATCCTCCACCGGGTCGGCTCAGGGCACGACGACCATGGGCCTGGGCGTAAACTGGTATTTGAGCGCGTCGGCGCGGACGTCCCTCGACTGGTTTTGGACCCGGTTCGACCTGCCGGCGGCGTCTTCGTCCAGCTTGGTGCTCCAACAGGACGAGAACGTCGTGATCAGCCGGTTCCAGCTCTCATTCTGACCCTCAACCCCGATCCAGCCATGAAGCCTCCACTTCTTCTGGCCTGCCTGCTCGCACCGCTGGCGATGGTGCGGGCCGAAACGACGGTGATCCGCGTCGGCTATTTTCCAAACGTGACGCACGCCCAGGGCGTGATCGGCAGCGAGACGACCCGACAGGGCCGTGGCTGGTTCGAGCAGCGTCTCGGCCCCGGGGTCAAGGTGCAGTGGTACGCCTTCAATGCCGGTCCGAGCGCGATGGAATCCCTGTTTGCCGGATCGATCGACCTGACCTATGTCGGGCCGAACCCGGCGCTCAACGCCTACATCCGCTCCAAGGGCGAGGAGATCCGGATCCTGGCCGGCGCCGCCGAAGGGGGGGCGGCGCTGGTCGTGCACGATGACGGAAACCTCCGGTCCGCGGCCGATTTTCGGGGCAAGCGGATTGCCACGCCCCAGTTTGGCAACACGCAGGACATCGCAGCCCGTGCCTGGCTGCACCGCCAGGGATTCAAGGTCACGCCGACCGGCGGCGACGTATCGGTGGTGCCAATCGCCAACCCCGACCAATTGGGCCTCTTTCAACGCCATGGGATCGATGCCGTCTGGACCGTCGAACCCTGGGTGTCGCGTCTCGAAATGGAGGGGCCGGGCCGAATCTTTCTCGAACAGAACGATGCGGTGACCACCGTGCTGGTGGTGCGAGCGGCGTTTCTGCGCGACCATCCCGCGCTCGCGGCGGCGTTCGCGGCGACCCACCGCGAGTTGACGGCCTGGATCAACGCCCATCCGGCCGAGGCCCAGGCGCTCGTGGGCGCGGGTATCAGCGCCACGATGCACCGGCAGATGCCGGCCGCGCTGGTGGCGCACGCCTGGCGCCGGCTCCATTTCACCGACCGCATTCCGCGGGCGCAGGTTGCGGCGCTGGTGTCCGATGCGCAACGGGTGGGCTTCCTCCGCGATGCGATCGCGCTGGACCGCCTGTTCTCCGGAAAGCCATGACCCTGCAACAGGAACTGGCCGTCACGCCCAGCGTCCGGCTGGGCGTGGAGGATGTGTCGAAGACGTTCCATACGGCCCGGGGCAGCGTGCGCGCACTGGAGCACGTCACCCTGCAGGTCGGCCACGGCGAGTTTGTCTGCCTGGTGGGACCGAGCGGCTGCGGCAAGTCGACCCTGCTGAACATGGTTGCCGGACTCGAGCAGCCGGACGAGGGAACCGTCAGCGCTGACGGTGCGCCGGTCCGCGGCCCGGGGCGGGACCGGATGGTGATGTTTCAGGAGTCGGCGCTGTTCCCGTGGCTCGACGTGTTCGACAACGTGATGTTCGGGCTGCGCCTCAAACCCGGACTCACCGCGTCCGAGCGCGTCGAGGTGGCCGACTTCTACCTCCATCTGGTGGGGTTGGCGCGGTTTCGGCACGCCAACGTGCACGAACTGTCGGGCGGCATGAAGCAACGCGTGGCCCTCGCCCGCGCCCTCGCGCCGAATCCCGGCGTGTTGCTCATGGACGAGCCGTTTGCCGCTCTCGACGCCCTGACCCGGGAGCAGCTCTACGGCGACCTGCAGCGGATCTGGCAGGAACGGCGCAAGACCATCCTGTTTGTCACCCACAACGTCCGCGAAGCGGCCTGCCTCGGTGATCGCGTGGTGCTGTTCTCGCCGCATCCCGGGCGCATCTGCGACGAATTTCGCATCCCGCTCGAACGACCGCGGGACTTCAACAGTGTCGATCTGGCGGAGTACTCGAGCCGGATCATGCGCGCCCTCAAACGGCACCTGGATGCCGGGGAGGCTGGATCATGAAGAAGAACGTCACGACATTTCTGTTTTTCGTCGGCCTCGTCGCGGTCTGGCAGGTCGTGTACCTGCGGAAGATCTGGTCGCCGGTGCTGGTTCCGTCGCCGGAGGACGTGGGCCGATTTCTCTGGAGCTACACGTTCATGTCCGGGTCCGGCGGCGGCCCCAATCCCAACCGGTGGGAGCAGTTCATCGCCATCGGCGTCACCCTCAAGCGGCTGGCGGCGGGCTATGCGATCGGCCTGGCGCTCGGCCTTCCGCTCGGGCTGGTCACCGCCTGCTTCCGGCCGGTCCGCAACACGCTCGGAGTCCTGGCGCTGGGGCTGCAGGGATTGCCGAGCGTGTGCTGGGTTCCCCTGGCGTTGCTGTGGTTTGGCCAGAGCGAGGGGGCGATGCTGTTCGTGGTGGTGATGGGGTCCGTCTGGTCGGTCGTGCTGGCGACCGAGGCCGGCGTGCGCAACGTGAATCCGATCTTCATCCGCGCGGCCCGCACCATGGGCTCCCGCTGGCTCCATATCTGGCTGAAGGTCATCTTTCCAGCCTCGTTGCCATTCATCGTCAGCGGCATGAAACAGGGCTGGGCGTTTGCGTGGCGCTCCCTCATGGCGGCGGAGATCTTCGTCACCATCCTCACGGGCTTTGGGTTGGGCAACCTGCTCCAATACGGCCGGGAGTTGAACGCCATGGATCAGGTGATCGGCGTCATGCTCGTGATCGTGCTCATCGGCCTGCTTGCCGACCGTGTGCTATTCTCTCCCTGGGAGCGATTTCTGCACCGGAGGTGGGGAACCGGATTGGCCCAATGAGGGCCGGAAACGCGGGGCGGTGCCGGTCCTGACAGGATTGGCGATTGAAAAGATGGGTATATGCGTTAACTTAATCAGCTTTAAACCCCGGAGTCATTTATGGCCAAGATCTACGACGACATCACCCAGACGATCGGAAACACGCCGCTCGTGAGGCTCAACCGCACCGCCAAGGCGCACGGCGCTCTTGCCGACGTGCTGCTCAAGCTCGAGTTCTTCAACCCGCTCAGCAGCGTCAAGGACCGCATCGGCGCGGCGATGATCGACGACGCCATGAAATCGGGCCGGATCAACGCCCAGACCGTGTTGATCGAACCGACGAGCGGGAACACGGGCATTGCCCTCGCCTTCGTCGCCGCCGCGCGCGGCCTCCGCCTGATCCTGACCATGCCGGAGTCCATGAGCCTCGAGCGCCGCAAGCTGCTCAAGATCCTCGGGGCGCGCCTGGTGCTCACCGAGGGCCCGAAAGGCATGAAGGGAGCGATCGCCAAGGCCGAGGAGCTCAACAAGCAGATCCCGAACAGCGTCATTCTCCAGCAATTCGCCAACCCATCGAATCCGGAAATCCACCGCAAGACGACGGCCGAGGAGATCTGGCGCGACACGGACGGCAAGGTCGACTTCATCGTCGCCGGCGTCGGCACCGGGGGCACGGCCACCGGGGTCGGCGAGGTCATCAAATCGCGCAAGCCCGGCGTGAAGGTGGTGGTGGTCGAGCCCGACACCTCGCCTGTGCTCTCGGGGGGCCAGCCCGGGCCCCACAAATTGCAGGGCATCGGCGCCGGCTTCATCCCGCAGGTGCTCAACACGAAGATCTATGACGAGGTCATCCGCGTGAAGGAGGCCGACTCGGGCCCGATCTCGAAACAGGTGAACCAGCAGGACGGCATCCCGATCGGGATTTCTTCCGGCGCCATCGTCTGGGCGGCCCTGGAGGTGGCCAAGCGACCCGAGAACAAGGGCAAGCAGGTCGTCGCGATCGTGCCGTCGAGTTCCGAGCGCTACCTTTCGACCTGGCTGTTCAGCGACGTCAGCACCGAGAGCGACTCGATCGAGGACCTGATCTCAGCCGGCCGGTAACCGGCGACAGACAACCCGGAGCCCGGGGGCGGACGGAACGGCGGCGGCGGCCGGCCCTCCGCTCCGCGGCTCACATATGCCAGACGACCGGGATGACGAGCATCGCCACGATGAAGCACGCGAAGTTCATCGGCAGGCCGAACTTCACGAAGTCGCTGAACCGGTAGCCGCCCACGCCGTAGACGTAGGTGTTGGTCTGGTAGCCGATGGGCGTGGAGAAGGCGGCCGAGGCGGCGAACATGATGGCGACCAGGAACGGCCGCGGGTCGACATGCATCTGCCCGGCCACGCCGATCACAATCGGCGCCATCAGCGCGGCCACCGCATTGTTTGACAGGATCTCCGTCAGCACGGCCGTGACGACATAGAGGCATGCGAGCATGGCCAGGGCCTTGTACGAAGGGGGCGCCAGCGCGTCGACCGTCTGGATCATGGAGTGGGCCAGCCAGGTGACGGCGCCGGTGCGCTCGAGCGCCAGACCCATGGCCAGCATGCCGAAGATCAGGAACAGGAGGTTCCACTCGATGGCGTCGTAGGCGGCCTTGGGCTTGAGGCAGCCGGTGAGGCACACGATCACGCAGCCGACCAGCGACCCGATTTCGATCGGCACCCAATTCAGCGAGGCCGTCACGATGACGCCGGCGAGCACGGCCAGCACCAGCGGGATCTTGTGGTGGTGGGGCCGGGCGGGAAGCGCCGGCCGGTCGAAGAGGATGACGTCGTCGTGCGTCCGCATCGCCGCGATCGCCTGGTCGGTGCCCATCATCAGCAGGACGTCGCCGGCCTCCAGCGGGAGGATGTCGATCTGCTCCCGCAGGTTTTGTCCGCGCCGGTGAACGGCGAGCACCACCATCGAATAGCGCTGGCGGAAATCGGAGTCGCGCACGCTCCAGCCGATGAGTCCGGAATGGGGCGGGATGATGCCCTCCACCAGGGCGCCCTCGTGGGCGGCGATCTGCTCGAGGCCCAGGTGCAGTTCGGCCACGAGATCCACCCCGGCCAGTCCGCGGGTGTGCACGACGCCGCGCGGACGGCAGGCCAGGACCAGCCGGTCGCCGGCGGCGAGCCGTTCGCGCTTGGGGTCAAACCGCAGGGGCGCGTCGTCGCGGACGATCTCGAGGACCCGCACCCCCTTGACGCTGGTGAGCCCGGCCTCCGCCAGCGTGCAGCCGATCGTGGGCGAGCCGGTCTGGACGAAGGCCTCGGTCAGGTATTCGCGACGTTCCTCGGCGGAGAGGATGGAGGTGAGCATCTCGCGCACGGGCAGCCGGCGCTGGCCGAAGAAGGCCATGTAGAGCGCGCCGATCACCGCGGTGGGAACCCCCAGCCAGGCGAGTTCGAACAGGCTGAAGGGCGGGAGACCCCGGGCTTGCGCAATGCCGTTGACGATGAGGTTCGTGCTGGTGCCGATGAGGGTGCAAGAGCCGCCGAGCACCGCGGCATAGGAA
>JBJKRV010000539.1:0-5021 GCA_046704465.1 Opitutaceae bacterium
ATCTGGGTCCACGAGAACCAGGCCAGGAACGCTCCCAGCACGAAGAACACCGCCACCGTGCCCAGGCCGGGCGGGCCCAGCCACCGCTCCCGCCGCCGCTGCGGGAAGAGCTGCTCGACCAGGACCACGGGCAGGAACACGACGAACACCGGCTCATAGACCAGCGCCCAGAGAAGGTAGACGTAGTTCACCCCGAGGGCCCGGGCGTACACCACGCCCTTGATTTGAAGAATCATTGGCGCCAGCGACGTTTGCTGGATGACGCACTCCTCCGCCACGGCGAGGGCAAGCGCCAGCAACAGTTGGTGGCGCCAGCCGAGTGCCCGGCGCCGGACGGCCTCGCGGATAAGCAGCGCGCCTCCGCCCCACACGGCGATCTCGATCGGCAACACGAACAGGGCGCTGAGCCGGGTGGCCCCGGGCAGCACCTCGGCGAGCATCGGCGCCATCAGCATGAGGGTCAGCGCCGGGGCGAGGGCGCGTTGGCGGGCGGGCGGCGGATCCTTGCGCTGGTTCATGGCTCGGCGGGAAAGGAAGGGCGGATCGTGCCCGCGGGACCGCGGACGGCGGCGAGGATCTCCTCGGTGTTCCATTGCAGCGCGCCGCGGTGCAGCTCATCCACCACCTCCGCGATCCAGTCGTGTTCGGCGCGGGCGAGCGCGAGGTCGTGTTCAACCTCGATGAGGTTGATACGGCCGATTTGCGGGGTGAGGGCGGCGATGAGCGCCTGATATTCCGCGATCGTCGCCGCCAGCGCCTCGCGGCGACGGGCGAGGTGATCGGCGGCCTCGGCGGGCGAAAGGTGCAGGAGATGATCCAGCGCCACGACAAACGACGAGGTGCTGCGCTGCGGCTCGACGAGCATTTGTGCGAGCCATGATTTCACGACCGCCTCGCCGGCGGGCGTGATGCCGTAGATCGTCCGGTTCGGCCGGCGTCCCTCCCGGTTGGTGGCCGCGATCCGGATGAATCCCTGATGCAGGAGCCAGGTGACCGCGTTGTAGAGGGAGCCGGGCTTGAGCTCCAGACGGTCGGATTTGTGCCGGAGGTCCATCAGCTTTCGCATTTCGTAGGGATGCATCGGCCGCTCACGCAGGAGGCAAAGCACCGCCAAAGCCCAGTGCTGGCGGGGGTTGGAAGCGGACGGATCCGGAGGCTTGCGTGACATGATTCAAGATTGACTAGTCAGACTTGACTATTGTCAAACCCAAACTCACAAACATCTAATATATCATATGATAGGATGGGGGCTCGAGATCCGCGACCCGGCCGGGCAGCAGCTCGTCGGCCCGGGCGGAATGCGGTTTCGCTCCGTGTCCGTCGGTCGGGAGATGGCGTCAGCCGCAGCAACGTCCGCCGGTTTGGACCGGCGGGCAGGGAGCCGAGCCGTAGGAGCAGAAGACGCAGCAATCGCCCGCCTTTGGCTTCGAGACCACGCGGCACGCCGGGCACTCGTAGAGGAACAGGCAGGAGTCGACGGGCATGGTCAGTTCCCGTCGTTCGCCGCAGGCAGGGCATGTGACCAGCGAGCGAAGGATGATCTTTCCTGGTTTCCGGGACCGAGGCTTCACGCCGTGAACGTGCGCCCACCGGCTCGGTCAGGCAAGTGCGGTTGGTGCGGGCGGGCTTACGGCTGGATCTGGACGTAGCCCTCCTGGACAAGCTGGATGATGCGACCGACGGCTCCAGTATTGACGAGGACGCCGGGTAGCAGGTTCTCATTGCCCCAGTGATGCGCCTTCATCGAGACGGCGCATTCCTCAACCTGGACGCCCTCGCGTTGCAGTTCCGCAATCGCGGCGGCGTAGGGGTTGCCCGTCGTGACCCCGCGAACGGCGTCATAGGTGCGGTCGTTGAGCGTCATATAGGCGGCTGCCCCATGAAACACGCCGACGATTTTGCCCCTGGTGCCCGTGGCCTTCATGCGCAGGGCCAGCAGATGCATGTACTTGATGCCGACCGGGGCGTCGCCCATGAAGGCGAGGTGGTCGAGGTTGAACACCACGTTGGCCTGCTTCAGGACGACGGGGATATCCACGTGGATGGCAGGGGGCGCGGGAGAGGCCGGTTCCGCCCGCGCCGCGGCGGAGCCGGCGGCAAGGGCGATCGATGCAACGGAAGCGAGTACGAGCTTAAATGCGCGGTTGATCATATGAGTGATTAAGGACTGACGGCGCAGATAATCCCCGAACAGCCAAAGTGCAACCGGGGGCCGACAATCGCCCGGGGTCGGCTCCGACCGATGGGGCGAAAAAGCCGGAGGCCGGAGGTCCATCATGGCACCGTCGTTCACCATCCGGCATGAGGAGAGTCGCCATGCAACCTCTGCGCTCGCCACCACGTCGCGATCGGTTCATCACACCCACCCATGAAATCCGATTCCGACGCGGGCGCGGCCGATGTATCCGTCATACGTGAACTCGTGCGGGCGCTCGACCACGCGATCGTGGACCGGGATGCCGCCGGCCTGGACCGGATTCTATCGGACGATTTTGTCGGCACGACACCGACGGGAGATGCCTTCGTGAAAGCGGACTACATTGCATTTCATTGTCACTCGCACGCCGGTCCCCATGAGGTTGACTCCGGGCCGCCTGACGCCGCGCGGATCCGAATTCACGGCGACTGTGCGGTGGTCGATCGGCGTGTGCAGGTCCGCAAGCCCGGTCCAGGCGGCAGCCTCGAGCAATTTTCGGTGCAGCGGATGGAAGTCGCTTTCCGGACCCAGGGGGGGTGGCGGTTGATTTCCGGTCAGGGCACGCGGGTGGCGGCCGGGCCGCGGGCTCCCTGAGGCTGCTTCAAGTCTGTCCGCGCCGGGTGGTCTGACCGGAGGCTCGGCCCACCACCGTGATAATTTCCGCCAGCCGGAGCGCGGCGACCGGAGCGTCGCGGCGGTAAGCCACATGGATGGTAATCGCCACTCCGGGCGGTGCGATCTCGGTGAAGACCGTGCCGGGGTGGGGCGCCCGGGTGGCGGTCCGGGTGACGAATGCCACCCCTTCGCCGGCCGCCACCGCCAGGAGCAGCGCGGGCAAGCTTGTTGCCGTCCGGGCAATCCTCGGGGTAAATCCGGCGGCGCGACAAGCGGCTATGAGCGCACGGTCTCGGCCCGGCGTTACGTGGCGGGCATAGCTGACGATCGGCTCCCGGCGCAGATCGGCCAAGGCGAGCACCCGTTTCTTGGCCAACGGGTGGTCGGCGGCCATGGCAACAAGAGTGTCGACCTTCGCGGCGGGAATCACCACGACGTCCCGTGACCCGACGGTCTCGATCGGGCCGATCAGCGCGAGATCCAGCCTGCCGTCACACAGCGCGACCACGAGCTGCGAGGGAGTTTGCTCGCTGATCCGGGTTTCGATCCGGCCGAACTCGTGCCGCAGCCGCTGCATGGCTGGGGCCACCAGCGCTGCCCAAAGCGTCCCGTAATAACCCACCCGCAGGACTCCGGTGGTCCGGTCGGTGGCACCCTGAGCCCGGCGCAGCGCTGCGTCCACGGCCGCCACCGCCTTCGCGCCGTGCTTCTGCAGGGTGGTGCCGGCCGGCGTGAGCCGCAGACATCCGCGCCCGCGGTAGAAGAGCGGATGGCCGACCGCGTGCTCGAGATCGTGGATCTGCCGGCTGAGGGCGGGCTGCGTCGCGTGCAGCCGCCGGGCGGTTTCCGAGATGTTCAGGGTCTCGGCGACGGCCAGAAACGTACGGAGGTGGCGCAGTTCCATCCCGCCGCGAACCTATGCCGGTTCGGCATGGCGGCTCAAGCGACAATGCATTGGCCGGTCATGGCGCCCGGCGCTAGAATCACGCCGCTCGGTTGGCCAATGGAAGAGGCCGCCTTCAGGAACCGTCTGGAGTCGGACTCTCCGCTGGAACGCCGGCCGCACGTCCCCTCCACCTCGAACAACGTTCAATCCAGGACCATGAAACGATACCTCAAGCCCCTTGGCCTGCTTCTGCTGGCCGTCACGTTCAGCGCGGCGACCTTCGCCGTTCCACCGCCGGCCGGCGTGGCAACGCTTCCGATCAAGGGATCGATCAAAGCGACGGAAGATCATACCGTCACACCTCCGGTGATGTCCGTGCAGCTCACCGGCACCGGGCAGTCCACGCTCCTCGGCCTTTATGTGCTCACCGCCGACGAGACCGTGGCTCTGGCCACACTCACCAGCCAGGGAAATTTCAGGATCGACACCGAAAGCGGAGGCGTGCTCTTCGGCACGGTCGCCGGTCACGGAACGCCGACGGATACACCAAACGAGGTCCTGATCGAGGAGGTGTATTCAGTGACGGGCGGCTCCGGCCGCTTCGATGGCGCGACGGGCTCCATTACCGTGAACCGGGTCGTCGATCGGGCGACCATGAACAGTTCGGGGACGATGGCGGGCACCGTCATGGTCCCGGCTGGCAATCGATGACGCTTGCGCCGGACCTCGCCGGAACATGGAAAAACCAAAAGGGCGGTTCAGCGAACCGCCCTTTTTTCCTAAGCCCGCGGCCAACCTGATCGCGACCGGTGCCGAGGCCCCGCGCCGGCCGGGCGGACAAAAAAGAGCCGGAGGCGTGGCCTCCGGCTCGAAAGGACGGATGAGATTCGGGCCTTATTGCTGCGCCTGCTCTTCCTGCACCGCCTCGGTCGCGGCCGGTTCATTCTGCTGGGCCTGCTGCTGCTCGGCCTCCTTCTCCTTCATCGCGGCGCGACGGGAGAGGCGGACCTTGCCGGAGCGCTCATCGATGCCGATGCACTTGACCCAGATCATGTCGCCGACCTTGACCACGTCCTCGGTGCGGCGCACCCGGAAGTCGGCCAGTTCGGAGATGTGGACGAGGCCTTCCTTGCCCGGCAGGCATTCGACGAAGGCGCCGAACTCCTTGGTGCCGGTGACGCGGCCGTGGTAGGTCTTGCCCATCGCGATCTGCTCGCCGCCGCCGCAGACGGCGTCGATCTCCTTGACGGCGCGCGCCATCGCGTCGGCGTTGTTGGAGTAGATGTAGACCTTGCCGGAGTCGTCCTCGGCGATGTCGATCTG
>JBJKRV010000540.1:0-2715 GCA_046704465.1 Opitutaceae bacterium
CCCCCCGGAGGCCCCGACAACATCCCACCGCAACCCGCCACGGCTGGCAGCCTGGCACGCCGTCTCATGCGGCCGGCGCAGATCATCATCGTCAGCAGCGTGATGTTCAGCTTCATCAGCTACTGGCGAACCGCCGCCGTCGTGCTCTGCGACATGTCGAGCACCGTCTACTACATCGGCGCCATCGTCGAAACCGCCATCGGCAAGGCCGCGCCCTGGTTCATCCTGGCCGTGCTGTTCTTCAGCTTCGCGATGAGCACGGTGTACATCGAGAGCTGCGCCCTGTTCGTGCGCGGCGGCGTCTATCGCGTCGTCAAGGAAACGCTCGGCGGTTTCCTGGCCAAGTTCTCGGTGTCGGCCTTGATGTTCGACTACATCCTGACGGGTCCGATCAGCGGCGTGTCGGCGGGGCAGTACATCGTCGGCCTGGCCCTGGAGGCGGCGACCCGCTACGCCCACCTCTCGCTGGATGCAGACAGCCGGCAAACCATCAAAAACTGGGTCTCCGTAGTCATCGCCTGTGCCATCACCTGGTACTTCTACCGACAGAACCTGCGGGGGCTTTCGGAATCCAGCGACAAAGCGCTGAAGATCATGTTCGCCACCACCCTCAAGGGCGCGATCATGCTGGCCTGGTGCGGCGTCACTCTGGTCGCCAAGGGGACGGTCAGCTCCGTCCCATCGCCGGCGCCGGATCTGCACAAGAAAGTCGAGATCGACGAGACCGGAAAGCCGGGGGCCCCCCGCATCAGTCCAGTGACCGGCGAACAGGAAGACCCGCTCGGTTTTGCCCGTCACTTTCCATCCGTGGCGGAGCCGTTGCGGAACCCACCGAGCTGGTTAAGTATGCTGGGCGCGATCGGCATCCTCATCGCCTTTGGGCATTCCGTCCTGGCGATGTCGGGCCTGGAGACGTTGGCCCAGGTCTACCGCGAGGTCGAGTCGCCCAAGCTGCCCAACTTCAAGAAGGCGGCCTTCATCGTCTTCGCCTACAGCCTGTTGCTGACGGGGACCCTGAACTTCCTGTCGGTGCTGCTCATTCCCGACCACCAGCGCATGGGAGAGTATTACGACAACTGGATCGGCGGTTTGGCGATGCACATGTACGGGCCGCCGCTGGCGCGGCTGCTGCTCAATGCCTTCGTGGTCGTGGTCGGTTTCCTGATCCTGTCGGGCGCGGTGAACACGTCGATCATCGGCTCCAACGGCGTGCTCAGCCGCGTGGCCGAGGACGGCGTGCTGCCGGACTGGTTCCTCAAGCCGCACCGCCATTACGGCACCGCGTCACGCCTGCTCCGCCTGATCGTGGGCCTTCAGCTGTTCACCATCATCGCCAGTCGCGGCGACGTGATCGTTCTGGGCGAGGCCTACGCCTTCGGCGTTGTCTGGAGCTTTGTGTTCATGACGCTGTCGATGGTGGTGCTGCGCTTCAACGACCGCACGCCGCGCCAATTCAAGGTGCCGATCAACATCCGCCTGGGCAAGGTCGAGCTGCCGGTCGGCCTGTTCCTGATCTTCCTGATCGTGTTCTTCTCGGCCCTGGCCAACCTGGCGACCAAGCCGTTGGCGACCGTGGTCGGGGCAGCGTTCACCCTGGCATTTCTGGCCGTCTTTGTGGTCACGGAACGCTACTACGAGCGGCGCCGCCGCGGCGCCCGCTATGAGCACCTGGAACAGTTCAACCAACAGACCACGGACGAAGCGACGGCGACCGGCCTCAGCCTGACCAAGAACTATCGCAAGCTGGTCGCCATCCGCTCGCCGTATAACCTGTTCATGCTGGAGAAGGCCCTTGCCGAAGCCGATCCGGAGACGACCAGCATCGTCGTCATGACCGCCAAGCTGATTCCACCGGGCGGCGCTGAGGACGATCAGCCCGACCTGGATACCTACGATCAACAATTGATGACGGCCGTGGTGCAGCTGGCCGAGAAGGCCGGCAAGCAGGTCAAGCCGCTCATCGTGCCGACCAACAATCCGCTGCATGCCGTGCTGACGACGGCCAAGGACATCCAGGCCCACGAGGTCATCATGGGCGCGTCCAACCGCTACACCGCCGACGATCAGCTCGACCAGATCGCCTTTTACTGGATCAACCTGCACGGCGGCGAACAGGCGCCGTTGACGGTGCGCATCCTCAGCCGCGATCGCGACATCTACCTCGACCTGGGCGGCGGCAACCGCATTCCGAAGATCAGCGAGCGCAAAGCGCGTTCCGTGGCGGAGCTGCGGGCCGCCGGCGTCGGCGTCGATCGCGTGCTGCTCATTCACGACGGCAGCCCATCCAGCAGCGACCTGTATCACGGCGTTTTGACCATGCTCGATCCGGAGGTGGTGCTGGGCATCGTGCCGGTGGTGCCGCCCGGCGTCGAGCCGCTCAACGGCCACGGCATCGTCCGTCAGGATGAAGAGCGAGCGGAGCAAATCGGCCGGCCGCTTCAGATGATCCAGCTGGCCGAGCCGAACGGACCCGCCATCGTCGAGCGCGCGCGGCAAGACCAGTACGACCTGATTATCGTGCCGCTGTCCGCGGAGGCGCCGGCCGACCCGCTCGGCACCCTCGATGAGCGCAGCGATTACATCATCCGCCACGCTCACTGCCGCGTCTTCCTGGCCGCCGTCCCCGTCATTCCAACGGAGGTCGTCGATCAGACGCCGAGCGGCGCGTAGGCCGCTTGCGGCTTGGCGATTCCGCAGGTTCGCTAAGCCGCAAGC
>JBJKRV010000541.1:0-5283 GCA_046704465.1 Opitutaceae bacterium
GCGCGAGGCCGCGTCTGAGCACGGCGGTGGCGGCGGTCGGCCGGTTGAGCTGCAGGTAGAGTCCGCCCAGCGCGTCGCAGGCGCTGGCATCGCCCGGCGTGTGGTGCAGGACCTCCTGATAAAAGGACAGGGACGACTCGACTGCCCGGGCCTGCGCATCCGGTCCGCCGGCGTGCGCGTTCAGGATCGGGTCGAAGCTCCAGGCGTACATCCAGCGCAGCCACGGATCGTCGATTTCCTGGCCTTCGCCCGTGGCCGCGCCCAAACGCCGTTGCTCGCGCGCGCCGCGGGCGTCGCCGACGGAGGAATAGACGGTCGCGAGGAGATTGTGGCCGGCCATGAAACGAGGATGGTCGCGGACCAGCGCCTGCAGATCGGCGATCGCGGCGTGCGGGTCGCCGCCGTCGAGTTCGAGGCGCGCCAGGGCGAGCCGGGCATGCGGTTCGCCGGGCGCCTCGGCCAGATACCGTTCGTACTGTGCGCGCGCCTGGCGGGAGTGTCCCAGTTTGAGCAGCAGGTCGGCCAGGCGAAACCGGGCGGCGGGATAATACGGCGCCAGCCGGAGGGTCGTTTCCAGAAATTGACGCTGGGCGTCGGTGTCGCTGAGTTTCTCGCAGGCGTCGGCGAGCAGGTACGCCCACCGGGCATCCCGCGGCTCCAACTGGAGCAGACCGCGTTCCGCCTGCGCCGCCTGGCTGTACTGGCGGTTGGCGTGATAGAGCAGCGCCAGTTCCCTCAGGGCGGCCACCGGCTCCACTCCGCGGCGCGCGGCGGCGTCCGCGACGCGCACCCGGATCGCGTAGTCCCGCGGCCAGCCGTTCAGATCGGGAATCGGCGGCAGGGCGGCCAACACGACCTGCGACTGCCGCCAGGCGCGCCATTCGTGCCAGCCGTAGCCAACGCCAGCCAGCAGTCCCGTGCCGGCCGCGATCAGGGCGAGGAGGGAGATCTTGCGCATGGGAAAGAGGCGGTTTTGCTCCGGGCGCGGCGCTCAACGGGGCTCCATCCGCTCGAGCAGTTCGAGATTCTTGCGGATCATGTCGTCGTGCGGCGCGATCCGCAAGGCCTGCTCCCATCGGGACCTCGCCTCGGCGTAATGGCCGAGACGGACCTCGGCGATGGCGAGGCCGTTGAGGGCGTCGAGGTTGTCGGGGTGATCGCGCAGGACCCGGTGGTATTGCGCGATCCCCTCGTTGATCCGGGCGGGCGACTCCGCCAGCACGAACGCCAGATGACAGCGGGCCCACACCAGGCCGGGCTTGAGGTGCAGCGCGGTCTCGTACTGCTTCACCGCCTCCGCCTGCCGGCCGGGAAGTCTGGCCAGGACGTCGGCCAGGTTGGCATGCGCCTCGGCGAACCCGGGTTTTACCGCGAGGGCGGCCTCAAAGTTGGCGATCGCATCGGCGGTCCGACCGGGCGTCTTGGCCAGCTCCACGCCGAGATTGTTGTGCGCCTCGGCGTAGATGGGGCGCAATTGCACTGCGCGTTCGTACTGGGCGATGGCCTCGGCCCGATGCCCGGGAAGGCGGGCCAGTTCGACCCCCAATCCGAAGTGGGCGTCGGGATAGTCGGGATTGAGGCGCAGGGCGGTCCGGTACTCGGCAATGGCCTCCGCATGGCGGTGCGGCGCCCGGGCGAAGGTCACCGCGAGGATTTGATGCGCCATCCAGCTCGTCGGGTTGCGTGCGATCGTCGCCCGGAACAGCGTCTCGTTGTTCCGGTAGAGCGCGCTTTGCCGGTTGGCCGCCCAAGCCAGCGCGACGATCAACGCCATGCCCGCCGCCCAGCCGGCGACCCGCGCCCGGGGCGGCAAGCCGGCCAGGACGATCGCGGCGCCGGTCGCGACCGCGGCGATCAGGCTGCCACTCGCGAAATACTGGAAATGGTCGGCGACATAGGAGAAGACGAACGGATAGACGTTGAAGAACCCCAGGGCGGGAAAGAGCAGGCCGCCATAGAGCAACCACGCGGCCAGCGGACCGCGCATTCGGCGGCGGATGGCCCAGAGGATCACCGTCACGACGGCCAGCGCCACAAACCCGGCGATCCAGCCCGGGGCGGCGCCCGGCACATCCCAGCGCGGGTAGAAGAACGTCAGTTCCGCCGGCCAGGCCAGCGTGCCGAGATAGAACCGGACCACCCGCCCCGCGAGCATCAGGCGCTCGAATGCCGTCAGGCTGAAGGTGGCGCCCGCGGCGCCGACGAAGTTTCGCTCGACCCACGAGGTGAACAGACCCGCCGTCACCGCCGCCGCGAACCACGGCAGCAGCGGTGCGACGTCCCGACGCCACGACAACCGGCCCCGCCGCCACCAGAGCATCACCAGCAGGGCGGCCGGGAGCGGAGCCGTGGCCGTCTTGCTGCCCAGGGCGAGCAGAAACAACCCGAGGGCCGCGGCGTACGAGCTCACCGTGCGACGCTCCCAGAACCGGAGAAACGCGAGGCTCGCGAGCAGGGCCAGGGTCAGCGCCAGGGTGTTCTTTTGTTCGGAAATCCACGCCACGGACTCGACGCAAACGGGATGGACGGCGAACAAGGCCGCCGCGAACCACGCGGCTCCCGCCGGCTCGCGCGGAGCGGAGCCGGGCGCGGCATCGGGTTCGGATATCGTCCACAGCCGTCGCAGCAGCAGGGCCAGCAGGCAGCAAGCGCCGGCGTGCAACAGGATGTTGACGAGGTGATATCCCAGCACGTGATCGCCCCAGAGGCGGTGCTCCACCCAGAACGCCGTGAAGAGTACCGGATAATACTGCTGCGTGGCGCCCAACTCGGTCCAAAACCGTTCCAGTCCGTGCCACGATTGAAGTGCCGGCGGGGTCACGTGCGCCGGGTCGTCCCAGAGCATGCCCCCGCGCATGGCCGGCAGATAAACCGCCACGGTGAGCGCAATGATCAGCAGGGCCATGCCCCAGGTTCGCAGGGGGCGGGGCAGACCCGAAGGGCGGACGGGCATGGTGGCGAAATTATGGTCGGGAAGGGCGGACGCAACCATCGTGCCGTGAAAGTCAGAGTGAGAGTGAAAGTGAGAGCGGGTGACGCCGCCGGTCTGCTCAATAGCTAGAATGAATGCGTTTTTGCCCCGCGGACGGACCGGCGCAGAGTAGGCTCATGCCCCTTCCGACACTTCGCCCTGGTGGCGGCGGCTCCGGCCGTCGTCACACCCCCCGGCATCTCGCCTGGCTGATCGCGCTGGTGCTTCCGGCGTTGGCCGTATTCGCGGCGGACCAGACGTCGTCCCAACCGTCGCTGCCGTTCCTGAGCCCGCTTTTCAGCGACAACATGGTGCTGCAGCGGGGAAAGCCGAACACGTTCTGGGGTTGGACGACGCCGGGAGCGGAGGTGAGCGTCGAGATCGACGGCCATTCCGGTCACGCCGCGGCCGCCGCCGACGGGCGCTGGCAGGTCAAGGTGATGCCGCCGCCGGTGGGCGAAACCTGCGTCGTGAAGATCGACGGCCCGCAGCACCGCGAGCTGCACAACGTGATCGTCGGCGACGTCTGGCTGTGCGGCGGCCAGTCCAACATGGAGTTCGGCCTGCCGCGGGCGGAGAACGGGGCGCAGGAGGTGGCCGAAGCGAACCATCCGAACATCCGGTTGTACCGGGTTGCCACGCACGTGGCCTATACCCCGGTCGCCGTGCCGTCCGGCACCTGGCAGGTGTGCACACCCAAGACCGTCAGCGCCCACGGGGGCTTCTCGGCCGTGGGGTACTTTTTTGCCTGTCGCGTCCAGGCGGAAACCGGCGTGCCGATCGGATTGATCCAGGACTGCGTCGGCGGCACGCCGGCGGAATCCTGGATGACGCTTGCGTCGCTGCGCCCAATCAAGGCTTTCGACCGGCCGCTGGCGATCCTCGCCCATTTTCGGGCCCTCCACGCGCCGGCATACGGCAACTTCGTCATGCACTGGTACGACGAGTACGACATCGGTCTCCGGGGCAAGACGTGGGCTGATCCGGGTCTGGACGACCACACCTGGAAGACCGTGAACCTCGAGGCCGGCTTCAAGGAACTCGGGCTCGCCGACGTGCCTGCGGTCGTTTGGTTCCGGCGGGAGATCGACCTGCCGGATCCGGTGCCGGCGGGAGGGGCCTTCCTTCGCCTTGGCGAGATCGAGCAGATGGACACGGCTTACGTGAACGGGCACTGGGTCGGAGCCAGTGCTTGGGTCGAGAATCCCCGGGTGTATCGCGTTCCGGCGTCAGACCTCCGACCCGGACGCAACCTGATCGCCATCCGCGTCTTCAAGGTGAAGTCGAAGACCGGTTTCCTGAGCCCCCCGGCCACACTCAAGCTGACCTTCGACGGCGGTCCGGAGATCCCGCTCGCCGGTTCCTGGAAGGCGGCGATGAGCGTTGACGCGCGGCCACCGCATCCGATGCCCTTCAGCTTCGAGAACTGGCCCGTGATGCCCGGCGTGCTGTACATGGGGATGATCCATCCGATCGTCCCGGTGGCACTCACCGGCTTCCTGAGGTACCAGGGCGAACAAAACGCCGACCGCGCCTACCAGTACCGGACGCTGCTGCCCGCGCTGATCGGAGATTGGCGTCAGGCCTTCGCGCAGGGCAATCTTCCCTTCCTCATCGTCAGCCTGCCCCGGTTCATGGCTCATCGCGATCAACCCGGCACCGACAGTTGGGCCGAGTTGCGGGAAGCGCAGGCGATGACGGCGCAATCGGTGCCCAATTGCGGTCTCGCCGTCACGATCGACACGGGCGATGCCAACAACATCCACCCGACGGCGAAGAAGATCGTCGGCGACCGCCTGGCGCTGATCGCCCTGGCCCGATGCTACGGGAAGCCGGTCGTCTATCAGGGGCCGACCTATCGCTCGTTTGATCGCGAGGGCAGTGCCCTGCGGATTCATTTCGACCACACGGACGGCGGGCTGAAATGCCGGGGCAAGCAGCTCGGGGAGTACTCCGTCGCCGGGGCCGACCGGCAGTGGCATTGGGCGACGGCGCGCATCGAGGGCGACACGGTGGTGGTGCAATCGGCCGCCGTGCCCGATCCGGTGGCGGTGCGCTACGCCTGGCAGTCCAACCCCGAGGCGACGTTGTACAACGGAGCCGGCCTGCCCGCCGTGCCGTTCCGGACGGACGACTGGCCGGGCGTCACGGTCCACAGCAACGCCTGGTGAGCTACGGCCGGAAGCCAGAAGACTGAGGTCGCAGGACAGAGGTCAGAGGTCAGAAATCAGAGGACAGAGGTCAGAAGCCGGAGGTCGGACGACCGAGGACGAATGGCCGGTGACCGATGACAGAAGCGATGATCCAAGTGC
>JBJKRV010000542.1:0-2586 GCA_046704465.1 Opitutaceae bacterium
CTCATATCGGCACGTCCCGCGAACCTGGCCTTCAGGATGCCCATGACCTTGCCCATGTCGCGCCGGCTGGCGGCGCCGATTTCGCGGATCGCGTTGGTGATTTCCGCATCGAGCGTCGCGGCGTTGACCGGTTCGGGGAGGTACTCGGCCAGGATCCTGGCTTCGGCTTCTTCGGCAGCGGCCGTGTCTTCACGCCCGGCGTTGCGGAATTGCTCGCTGGCCTCGCGGCGTTGTTTGATGAGCCGTTCGATGACGCCGAGTACTTCGGTTTCGTTTAGGCCCCCATCGCGTTGCCCTGAATCGATTTCCCGCTGCTTGAGGGCGGCCAGAGCCATGCGCAACACCCCGAGGCGTGCGGTATCACGCGCCTTGAGCGCGGCTTTCATATCGCTTTCCAGACGGGTTTTCAGAGCCACGGCGGAATGGCCAGGCGGGTCAGTAGAGGCGCTGGCGCCGGGACTGCTCGCGCGAGATTTTCTTCATGTGGCGCTTGGTGGCGGCAGCACGCTTGCGCTTGCGCTCCTGGGTCGGCTTCTCGTAGAACTCGCGGCGGCGCAGCTCGGAGAGAATGCCGGCCTTTTCGCAGGCGCGCTTGAAGCGACGCAGGGCCACATCGAATTGTTCGTGGTCACGTACTCGGACTGTCGGCATAGTGGGTCGAAACCCCGTTTTGCTAGCCGTCCATTGTATGCAGGAAGTCCTGCAAACGCAAGCCTTCCTGAAAGGTGGCGAGTATCAGCCATGGCGCAGTATCGCGGGCTTCATTGTCCGGCTTTGCAGCGGACTCCGGGTACCCGGAGTGGGTGCAGTGACAAGCCGTGCCGACGTTCGCTCCTGGCTGCGGCGCTCAGTTCTTCGCGTGTTCCGGCCAGGCGAGACCGAGCAGGCGATTCAGCGGCTCGGCCAGCTGGTCCCCGTCGCGAGCCACCAGCGTTGCATGGCCAAGCTTGCGCTTGGGGCGCGGCCCCTTGCCGTAGTCATGCAGGTGCAGGCCGGGGATCGCCAGCAGTTCGCGCACTGGCGGTATCTCGCCGATCAGGTTCACCATCGCGAATTCGCCCACGGGCGAGGCGTCGCCCAGCGGCAGGTCGAGCACCGCGCGGATGTGGTTCTCGAACTGGCTGGTCACGCAGCCCTCGATAGTGCCGTGCCCGGAGTTGTGCACGCGCGGGGCGGTCTCGTTGGCGAGCAGTCGCCCGTCTTTGACAAAGAACTCGACGTTTAATACCCCGACGTAGTCGAAGTGCTCGAGTATCCGGCCCACGTAATCGCGCGCCCGGGCCGCGAGCTCGGGCGGCGTGGCCGGAGAACGCGAGAGGCGCAGGATACCCTCGTGGTGCGTGTTTTCGTTGAGCGGGTAGAACACGGTTTCGCCGCCGGGGCGCCGTGCGCCGATCATCGACACCTCGCGCTCGAAAGGCACGAAGGCCTCGAGGATCAGGTCGCCGCTGCCGAGGTACTCGAATGCCTCCGCGGCATCTTCCGCGTGGCGGATGAAGCGTTGGCCGCGTCCGTCGTAACCGAGGCGCCGTTTCTTGAGTACGGCCGGCAGTCCCAGCGCATCGATGGCCGCCTCCAGTTCGGCCAGGGTTTCGACCGCGCGGTACGGGCCTACCGGGATGCCGAGCGCATCGAAGCATTGCTTTTCCAGCAGGCGGTCCTGGCCGGTTTCGAGTGCGGCCACGCAGGGCCGGCAGAGGTGTTCGACGCCGGCCTCGCGCAGTGCGTCGGCGGGGATGTTCTCCACGTCGCAGGTGAGAACGTCCACCAGTTTCGCCAGCTCGGCGATTTTCGCCGGGTCGCCGAAGCTGCCGACGATCATGTCGCCGACCTGGCCGCCGGGCGCATCGGCCTTGCTATCGAGGAGGGTGAAGCGGGCGCCGAGCGGGTAACCCGCCAGTGCCAGCATGCGGCCCATCTGGCCGGCGCCGAGGATGCCGACCTTCATGCTTTGCTGCGCGGGTCGGGATGCGCGAGGATGGCTTCGGTCTGCCGGGCACGCCAGGCTTCCAGCCGGCCGGCCACCGCCTCGTCTTCCACCGCCAGCAGTGCCGCGGCAAAAAGCGCGGCATTGGCGGCACCGGCCTCGCCGATGGCGAAGGTGGCGACCGGTATGCCCTTGGGCATCTGCACGATCGAGAGCAGCGAGTCCAGGCCTTTCAGCGAACGCGACTTGACCGGCACGCCAAGCACCGGCAGACGGGTCTTGGCGGCGAGCATGCCCGGCAGGTGCGCGGCGCCGCCGGCGCCGGCGATGATGGCCTTGAGTCCGCGTTCCGCCGCGTTCTCGGCGTACTCGAACATGAGATCGGGCGTGCGGTGTGCCGAGACGATCCGCGTCTCGTAGCTGATACCCAGCTCATCGAGCAGGTGCGCGGATTTTTCCAGGGTGTCCCAGTCGGAGCGTGAGCCCATGACGATGCCCACGCGCGGCAAGGCGGTGTTCATTGCGATGTCTCCGAGGCGACTGCGGCCGCGGCTTTCGCCGCCGCTTCCGCATCACCGAGATAGCGGCTGCCGGTAACCTCCAGGTTGTCGTCGAGGCTGTAGATCAGCGGGATGCCGGTGGGGATATTGAGTTTCGTG
>JBJKRV010000543.1:0-3672 GCA_046704465.1 Opitutaceae bacterium
CCGGCGGCATCCCGCACGCTGCGCAGCTCGGCGGCGTTGAGCGCGCCGGGCTTCTCCACCAGCACGTGCTTGCCCGCCTCGATGGCGGCGAGGCTGAGCGGCGCCAGGGAGGCGTTCAGCGTCGCGACGATGACGGCCGAGACGGCGGGATCGCGCAGGGCCTCGGCCGCGTCGGTGACCGCGCGGCAGCCGGGAACGGTCGCCGCGAGGGCGGACGCGCGCTCGGCATCCAGATCGCAGGCGTACAGGAGCCGGGCGTCGCCCAGCGCGGCGGCCCGCTTCCGGCCGATGAGTCCGCAGCCGATGATGGCGAATCCGGGCGCGCCGGGGTTGGAATCGGGCATGGGGCGGAGCCTTTTCCGGGCGCGGAGGTCCAAGCAAGATGTTTTTCTCCGATGGGTTGTGGCTTGTCAGGCGGGAAGCGTGGCTTTTGCCTTGTGGAAAATGGTCGAACGTAAAAGCGCGTGGGTGATCGGTCTTCCCGGCGGGTGGGTGCGGACGAGTCTGGGCTGACGATGAACGTCGGACTCAAGCAGGCGCTGCGTCGCTGGGGCGGCCGCGCAATCCTCGCCGCAGCGTGCGCGCTCGTCGGTTGGTTCTACTTCTGGACGGTCGATCCGGCGATTTCGCAGCTCAACACCCCGAAGCCGGCGGACGCCTACTACAACCTGCTCGTCGAGGGTTTTCGGGCCGGCCACCTGTATCTGAACAAACAGCCGGCGCCGCAGCTGGCCAAGCTGGCCAATCCATACGACCCGAACCAGAACCGGCCCTATCACGTGCATGACCTCAGTTACTACCGGGGTCACTTCTACATGTATTTTGGCGTCACGCCGGCCCTGCTGCTGTTCTGGCCGTATGTGGCGCTCACGGGCCACTACCTGTTTCACAAGCATGCGGTGGCCGTATTTGCCGTACTGGGATTCCTGGTGGCGGCCTTCCTGATCGCGTCCGTGCGCCGGCGGTATTTTGCCGGAGTCGGGGGCGGCGTGATGCTGGCCGGCGTGCTTGCGCTCGGCCTTGCCACAGGCGTGCCGCCCATGCTGCGGCGACCCGATGTTTGGGAAGTGCCGATTGCCTGCGGCTACGCGCTGTTGATGGTGGTGCTGCTCCTGATCTGGCGCGCCCTGCACGCGCCCCGACGGGCGCATTGGTGGCTGGCGGGCGCCAGCCTGGCCTACGGCCTCGCGCTGGGTGCGCGCCCATCGCTTCTGTTTGGGGCCGTCGTGCTGCTCGTGCCGGTGGCGTCTTGGCTCAGGCGCCCGGCCGCGGCCGCCGGTGCAGCGCCCGTGCGGTGGTGGTCGCTGCTGGCGGCGGCGGTGGTCCCGATCACGTTGGTCGGATGCGGTCTCCTCCTCTACAATTATCTGCGGTTCAATAATCCGTTCGAGTTCGGCGAGACGTACCAGCTCACCTGGTTCTATGAACACGACCTGCCGCATTTCGGGCTGAAGTTCGTCTGGTTCAACCTGCGCCTCTACTTGTTTCAGCCGGTCTGGTGGAGCTGCTATTTCCCGTTCGCCATGGGCAGTGTTCCGCCGCCGCCGCCGCCCGGACAGCTCGGCGTGGAAAACATGTTCGGCGTCCTGACCAACGTGCCGTTTGTGTGGCTGGCGCTCGCGGCTCCGTTGGCGTGGTGGCGGCGGCCGGACGAGGCCCGGAAGACCCTGCGCTGGTTTGCGGCGGCGGTGGCGGCGCTGGGAATCTGCGCCCTGCTCCCGCTGCTGGTCTTCGCCGGAGCGTGCAACCGGTACGAAGTGGATTTTCTGCCCACCTTGATCCTGCTGGCGGTGGGGGGCGTCCTCGCCGTCGAGCGCCGACTGGCGGACCGGCCGCGCTGGCGCCGGGCGGCCCGCTGCGGCTGGGGTGCTCTCCTGGCCTACTCCGTCATCTTCAACGTCTGCTACAGCCTGCAGGTGTGGGGCCGGCTCAGCACCGAAGATCCGTCTGCCTACCACCATCTCGCGCATATCGGGGACTGGCCCGCGTACGCGATCGCGCGCCTGAGAGGGGCGGTCCCTGGTCCCTTGGAGCTGAAGGTAAAATTGCCGCCCTTCACGCATCCGCATTATGAGCCGCTGCTGGTCACGGGGTTCGCGCCGTGGGCCGACTACCTTTACCTGCACTACCGTGACGCCAGACATCTGACGGTTGGGTTCGAGCACACGAGCTGGGGTGGTCCGGTGAGCGCGCCGGTGGCGGTCGACTACGGGAAAGACCACACTTTCGTGATTGAACTCGGCTCGCTTTATCCGCCGCCGGAGTCGCCGTGGTTTCGGGGACCAGACGACGCCGTCTGCGTGGCCCGACTCAGCCGGGTGAAGGTGTTGCTCGACGGACGGGTTGCGATCTCCGGCTTCACGCCCGTGTACAACGCCTCGGCTTGGAACCGCTATCCCGGGCAGAATCCATTCGCGCAACAATTCGGGCGAAAGTTCACCGGCCGCATCCTGGCGGAACGGACGCTCCCGCCGCCGCCCCTGCCGAACCTGCGCGCCGTGGGGCCGGTGACGATGTCGGTGCGTTTCGGCCGCGTGCAGCCGGGATTGGGCGAGCCGTTGATCGTCACCGGCGTGCCGGGGCGCGCCGATATGCTTTACGTACTCCGGCCGGATCCGGGACACATCATCTTGGGTCTGGACCACTGGGGCGGGGGCGGCCCCCTGTCGAAGCCGATCGCGATCGATCCGGAGCGGTTCTACACGGTGCAGGCGTTCATGGGCTCGCTCTACCCGCCGTCCTCCCATCTGGCGCCGCACGATCCGCGCCGCCGCCGCTTCGAGGTGCGCTTCGAGGGGCGGACGGTGCTGACGGGCGACATCGACTTCTTCCCGGCGACGCCCGAACAAGTCTATTTCGGGTGGAATCCCGTCGGCGGCTCGACCACGGCGCTGCGCTTCAACGACGAGATCCGCACGCTGCACCGCGGAGAGTGAGCGGCCGCCGTCCGGGATTGCGACTTGTTAATCGGAAGCGGGTCGATTTCCTGCTGCGCACGTCATGGATACCAGTTTGCCGATCGCTCCGCCTCCCCGTCCGACCCGCTCCCGCCGCCGGGCGGAGCGGGTGCTGCTGGGCGTCGTGCTCGCGCTGCTGGCCTGGTTCTATCTCTGGACCATCGACCCGGAAGCACGGATGGTCCCGTTCACGCGCAACGGCGGCGACTATTATGCGCTGTTGACGCGGGGTTTCCTCAAGGGGCACCTGTGGCTCGACAAGAAGGCGGATCCGTTCCTGGCGACGCTGAAGAATCCATGGGATCCGTCGCAGCGAGGCGACCATGGACTCCACGACGCGAGTTATTACCGCGGGCACTATTACCTCTACTTCGGGGTCACGCCGGCGCTGGTGCTGTTCCTGCCGCTGAAGCTGCTGACGGGTTTCTTCATGAACGAGGGGCTGGCGGTGGCCTGGTTTTCGTGGGTCGGCGTGGCGGTTTCCATCTGGTTGCTCGCGGCGGTGCGGCGGCGTTATTTCCCGACCGCGCCGACGTGGCTGGTGGTCGGCGCCGCCCTGGCGCTGGGATTGGCGAACATGCTGCCGCCGCTGCTGCGCCGGCCCGGCGTGTGGGAGGTGCCGATCACCTGCGGGTTTGCCTGTTTCATGATGGCACTGGCAGCGCTGTATCAGGCGCTGCACAGCCGCCGGCCTGCGCTGTGGGCGGCGTTCTCC
>JBJKRV010000544.1:0-4907 GCA_046704465.1 Opitutaceae bacterium
CGTGCATCTTGGTCCCGGCGCACTCGGACAGCATCGCGGCGTTCTGCCAGCCGATCCATTCGAACAGGTTGTCCTCGACCAGCATGTTTCTCGGCCCGCCCGTGCCGCCCAGACCCTCGATGCCGCAATAACGGAACGCGCAACCCCGGACGACGTCGAATCCGACCGGCTGCGGCGGCGGGGACGCCCCCCAGTCCTCGTTGCCGACGTCGAGCCCCACGCTGTTGGCCCACCCGAACGTGTCGTCCTCGAAGATGAACTCGTAGCCGCGGTTGACCGACACCATGCCGCGCTGCGGCACCGGGAAACCGTTCCCCGCCTCCTCGAAGGTGATTCCCTTCACCCGGATGTACGACTGGTAGCGCTTCGCCGGGGAAAAGATCTGTTCCTGCGTCGTGATCTCGATCGTGTGGTTGGCGGGATTGTCGTCGTGGGCCAGGCGGATGTGCAGCGTCATCCCGTTCATCTCGACCCACACCTTGCCCGCGTAGGGCGAAAACTCCGCGAACAGCGGCGACCAGTGGATGCTTTTGTTCCAGAAATTCAACGGGCGCGTGGAAGGCCCGGCCAGTTCCCGCGGGGACTCCACCGGCTCCAGCGGATGGCCGTCGACGAACACCAGCCCGCGCCGGCGAAAGTAATTCGCCATGTTGTCCTGCGCGTAATTGATCCAGTAGCGGGTGCCGATGACGTTATCGACCTCGAACGGATTGTAACCGTTGGGAAACAGCTTCGGGCCCAGATGCAGCTCCCATGCCTTCACCGGCTGCTTCGTCCTGGGGTCGATGCCGTAATTCCACCCCGTGCCCGGCTTCCAGCCCGTCACCACGGCCGAGCCCTTGATGATGACCTTGGCGCCGGGCGCGGCCTCGTAGCTGATCATCGCTTCCGGTCCGGTGCCGCCGCGCGCGGGCTGCACGAACTCGCGATACACGCCCGCCTCGATCACCACCCGCTGGCCCGGCTGGAGCACCTGCGCCGCGTGGTTGATGGTCTTGAACGGATGCTCCCGGGTGCCCGGCCCCGCGTCATCGGCGTTCGCGGCCCGGCCGTCCACGTAGTAGGTCTTGGTGAAATGCAGCGGCTGCTCCCACATCGGGAATTCGGTGCCGTCGGGCAGGGTGGAGTCGGACGCGGCGGCGGGGATCGAGGCGAGGAACGCGAGGGTGAGGGCCAGCAACGGGGCGAGGTGGGGTGATTTCATGGGGTGGGGGGTGGAAACGGGCGCGGCCGGGACCACCTGGGCGGTCGGGGGCAGACCGTGGCGCCGACGCGAAAGATAATTAAAGGGCGTCGAAATGCCACTCGAGGCGCGCCGCCGGAATCGTTCCCCCCATGGGCTTTTATTCGGCACTCGGCATTCGACACTCCCCAATTCGTCCTCTTGGATCCCTCCGTTCTCTCGTGTAAAGTGTCCCGAAAGTTAAGGGCCTGGCGCCGCGGATTTCTCCGCGGCCTTGATCTCCGCCCAGGTCGGCGCCCGCCAGATTCTAAGCGTCCCGTTTCCATCCAAGGCGCCGAGGCAGTTGCCGTCGGGAGAGAACGCGGTCAAATAGAATTGGGCTCCCGTTGCGGGCAGCGTCAGGGTTTCGCTCCAGTTGTTGGTATCCCAAAGCCTCATGCCGGTAAAGGCGTCGGCGACCAGGAGCCGTTGGCCGTCGGGCGAATAGTCGACGGCGTAGGCCGCGTTGCGAAAATCCGTGAGCGTCGCCTCGGTCCGGCCGCTGTCGGCGTCGAAAATCCGCACGAGGCCCAGATAACTGGAGACCGCGAGCTGGCGGCGATCCGGTGAAAGGGCGCAGTCGTTTCCTTCCGTGAGATCAAACCCGCCGGTTTCGGTGCGTTGTTCGGTCAGGTTTCTGATCACGGAGCCGTTCCAGACAAAAGCGACGCATGACCGCTGGTCCGGCAGCAAGGCGAGAGCGCCCGTTGCATTCACGCCAGCCGGCCACGATTGAATCTCGCGACCCGAAACCAGATCCCAGATGCTTATGCGGTTGATCTGATTGCCGGGTTCAACTCCATACATCATCACGCGGCGATCGCCCGAGAAAAAGTGCAGCGGAAGCGCGGGTCTCCCGGATTCCACGGCAAATGAGTGCGCCCGCTTCCGCCGTTGCAGGTCCCAGAGAATTACCTCGCCCTGGGCGGTGCCCTGCGCCAGCCAATGGAGATCGCGAGAAAAGCGAATCCTGGCAAACACCGTGGAATAGAAGGGTGCGGTATTCTTCTTTCCGGTTTGCATGACAACCTCACGCCGTCCGAGATTCTGGCCCGACCAGCGCACCACGTCGCCGTCTTCATCAAAGGTGACCACGGACCGCGAGTCGGCGCTGAAGCGCCACGCGCCGACCTTGGCATTCAGGGTCACGTAAGCCGGTGCGGCGGCGGCGGCCGACAGGTCCCACAGCCAGACGGATCCATCCTTGCCGCCGCTCACCACCGTGTGCCCGCCCGGAAGCAGGGCCTCGCGCCACACCTCGGAGCGGTGGCCGAGCAGGACCTTCTCGCAGGTGCGCGTGGCCACGTTCCATATCCGGATCGATTGATCGACGTTCGCCGCGATCAGCCGTTTTCCATCCGCGGAAAAGACCAGTTCGGCGGCGTACCCCTGAGCCCCCTGCAGGGTGCCGATGAGCCGGTGCGTGGCGACGTCCCACAGATCGATTTGGTCGCCGTGGTTGACGGCCAGCGTGTTGCCATCGGGCGAAAGGGCCACGGAATAGAACAAGAATGTCTGATCCGTCCCGGGCAGCGACCAGACGGGGGCCCCGGTGCGAAGGTCGATGACGTGCACGGTACCGGTGCTCTCCACCCAGGCCGCCCGCGCCAGGTCCGGCGTGGCGGAAAAAGGAACAACCACGTTCGGACCGCGGAGGTTGGCCGGATAGGACGCCAGTTTCTTGCCGGAGGGAATCGACCAGAGGAAGATTGCATCTACACTCGAGCTGGCGGCGACCAACTCGTGTCCGTCCCGGGAAAACGCGAGGCCGCGGCAACCCCCGGGGAACGGGATTTCGCCCACCGATTTGCCGGTCGCCACATTGAATAGCCGGACGCCATTGCTTTTATACGCGGTGGCAGATGGAGATTCTGACGAATACGCGAGCACGGGCCCGGCCGGGGAAAACGCCGCGACCGTGCCGATCGCGTCAGGTTCGAGATGATAGACCTCCTTCTTGGCGGAGAGGTCCCACACGGAGAGACCGCCGCGGTGCGTTTCGCCGATCGCCAGCCACCGGCCGTCGGACGAGACCGCGAGCGAACTGATTTCATATGGTTTCTCGCAGAGTGTCGTGTGGGCATTCCCGCGCGATTGCGCCCAGAGGTAACGCCACTCCCACCCGCGCAAATCCGGCCGGCCCGGCGCGGGCCGGTGGGCCTCGAGCAGGTCGCGCACACGGCCGAGGTTGCCGGCGGCGAGCGCCTGGCCTGCCACGTTCATGTCGGAGTCGTAGGCGGTTCGTCGCGCCGCGAGTTCGGCCACCCGGGCGTGCCGCTCGGCAGTCCGGGCGGCACGCTGTTTGATGTAGCCAAAAACCGCTCCGCCGGTCGCGATCACGCAGAGAATCGCCGCGCCGAGGCCCAGGATCCGGGCATTCCACATGGCGCGCCGGGTGGCGGCTTCGCGCGCCTCCGTCTCCCGGGCGCGGCGTTCGGCGGCCTCGGCGGCTTCGCGCTCGCGCCGCACGTCGCGGCTGGCCTTGACCACCCCGCAGAGCACGTCGTGGGTCAGCTCCACCCGGCGGACGTCGAGGCGCTCCTCGATGCGCAGGAGGCGGCGGTCGACGAGCTGCCGGAGGGCCTCCGGGGCGCCGGCCGCGGCGAAGACCTTGCGCACCCGCTCCTCCGCGACGCTCTCGCGGTAGCCCGAGTGGGTCAGCAGCACGTCCTCGACGAAGTGGCGCACGGCGGCGGGCTGGTCAGCCAGCGAGCGCTCGTAGAACTCGGCGAGGATGGTGTCGCGCGACCCGGCGAGCAGGCCGGCGGAGATTTCCGCCTCGCCCCGGCCGAGGCGGACCTCGTTCAGCTCGCGGCAGATCAGGCTGAGGAGCGACGGCTCGACTTCGGCGCCAGCGAGGTCGGCCCCGCCCGCGACGAAGCGCACGATCGCCCCGGCCACCGCCTCGCTCACGAGGTGCGGCGCCGGCGACCGCACGGCCGCGACGGCCTGCGGTCCGGTCATCCGGGCGAGCCGCATGCGGTTCTGGGTGACCGAGGGCATCTGCGTCTTGAGCGCCTCGAGCGGCGCGAGGTAGTCCTCGCGCAGCGAGATGAGAATCCGGTAGTCGGCGCGCGCGAAATCGAACTTCCCGGCGTCGGCCTCGTCGCGGTCGATCCGCTCCTCGAGGGCGGCGGGCGGGCGGTTCTCGACCAGGTCGGCCAGCTCGGCGATGAATTCATGCGCGCGGCGCCGGCCGGCGTCGTCGGTCTGCGCGAGGGTGAAGATCTCCTCGAACTGGTCGAAGATGAGGAGCGGCGTCAGGGTGCGCCCCGCGGCGTCCCGGAGGACGTCGTCGCGATGATGGAGGAATTCCCAGAGCGACTCGCCCTCGACGGCGGCGCCGGTCTGCGCCCAGGTGCCGGCGGCGAGCGTGGCGCGGAAAACCGCGCGCTTGATCTGCTCCGCGGGGGGCGGCGACTCGGGGGCGTAATCCAGCCGCACGTAGACGGGGCAGAATCCCTCCGGCCGCAGCCGCGGGACGAGGCCGGCCTGGAGCAGCGAGGTCTTGCCCAGGCCCGACTGGCCGAAAAGGACGGTGAGCAGCTTGCGCTGGACGCGCCGGCCGAGCTCGGCGGCCTCCTCCTCGCGGCCGTGGAAGAACGTCCGGGTTTCCTCGGTGAAGGAGAGCAGGCCCAGCCACGGGTGCTCGACATCGACGCCGGCGATCGGGGTATCGGAGGGG
>JBJKRV010000545.1:0-2529 GCA_046704465.1 Opitutaceae bacterium
GACCTGGCCAGGCGCCTCGACCTCAACCAGACGCGCGTCTTCGTCCCCTATTCGGCCTACGTGCAGGACAAGCACGCGCTTGCGATCCACCTGAGGGAGTTCGTACGCGCCTGCCACCAAAGGGGGATCGGAGTCATGGTGGTGGTCGGGTACGGACCGTGGGTCATGGATACGACGTTGCGGCCCGAGGCGGTGACGTGGGCCCAGTTCCTGGTCGACACGCTGGCGAAGGAACCCGGCCTTCGCCTGTGGGACGTCATGAACGAACCCGACTGGCCGCCGAAGCCCGCCGACCGGGTTCGGAAGAAGCTGCAAAACGCCGAGTTCATGGCGGAGACGTTCCACCGGCTCGATCCCAACACCCCGGTGACCATCGGGATGGCCTTCACCAAGACCATGATCGAGCTGGGCAAGTACGTCGACGTGCTCCAATTCCACAACTACCTGCAGACGCGGGCCGAGATCAGGGACGACATTGCGATGGCGCAGGCCTATGCCGAGAAGGTGCACAAGCCGCTGATCGACGGCGAACTCGGCTGTGTCGCCCGCGCCAATCCGTACGACATCGCCCTCCAGGAACACATGCGGGCGAAGGTGGGGTGGTACCTCTGGGAATTGATGATTGTCCCCGACGGCTGGGGGCCCGTTCAGGGCGTATTCTACGCGGATGGAACGGTCCGCGATCCGTCGATCGTCGCCGCGATCATGGGATTCTTTCGCAAGCGCACCGGGGATATCATCCCCAGCGTTCCGGACCGGGAAGGCTGGGTGACACGAATCATCGACCGGAGCGACCGATGGCTCAGCGATCCGTCGCGGACCTGGGAAGACGGCCTCAACCTGGCCGAGACCGAGGCGAATCTGCTCGAGTCCGGGCAGCTTGCGGCAATGAGAATCCCTCCCACCTGGCAGGTCGAAAAGTTGAGACAGGGCAAGGCGGACATGAAGGCGCTGGAAAAGCTGATCATGGAATTCAACGTCCAACTCGAGCCCTACAGGATCCCGCCAACCCGGAAGCATTCATGAGGCTCGGCCGCCAAGAGGCGCAGGAATCACAAGAAGATCGGCTTGGTCCCTGTGCATCTTGCGTTGCGTCAGATTGGTGGAACCGGCGCTCCGCGCCGGTTCAATCCCGCCTGGCACCGCCGAGGCGGGACAGACGCCGAGGTCGCGCATTGGATCACTCCCGGATCGCGCCCATGTGGCGGGCGCCGCAGCGGTGGCAGGCTCCGAGCGGCCCCGCACGGCGCCGCTCCCGGAAACGGCGGGCGCGGTCGCCGTTCCAGATCTCCGCGATGGAGGCGTGGCGCACGTTCCCGAGCGAGACGTCCGGAAAATCCACGCAGAAATCCGCGTCCCCGGTCGGCTGGATGTCGATCAGCCGCTCGACATTCGCGCATTCGGGCGGGCCCACCGGCGCCCGGGGATCGGTGAACCACGTCCGGTACTCGGCCGGCGTGAGGGGCATGTACGGATAATCGTGGATGCCGTCCAGGTTCTGCCGGTACTGGGCGTATTGCGCGGCAAACTCAGCCGGATCCACCCCCGAGGTCTCGTGGTGAAAGCCCACCCAGGCAAACGCCCGGTCGCCGAACAACCGCCCGATCTCGCGTTCCCACGCTTCGCCGAGCGCGCGCGGCACCCAGTAGTAGGGAACGATGCAGATCGATCGGACCCCGAGCCAGCGCGCCACAGCCGGCATCCGGCCGAGACCGCGCAGCGACCACGGGCTGATCGTGAAACAGACTGACCGGCTGACCCGCGGCTGCCGGGCGTCGTCCAGCGCCGCCAGCCGCGCGAGCCCGAGTGCGATCTCCCGAAAAGACCCCGGCTGGCCGCGTACGGCGTCGTGGACCTCCTCGGGACCGTCGATGGAGACGGTGACATGGAGGTTGCCGATCCGCACCAGGTCGGCGGCGACCTCCGGCAGCCGGGTGCCATTCGTATCAATCGAGGCTGCCAGGCCGCGATCGCGCATGTGTTCCAGCAGCCCGATGATGCCGGGAAAGAGGAAAGGCTCGCCGCCCCGCAGGAGAATCGAGGTGCCCCCGTGATCCGCGACCTCGTCGACCAGTCGCTTCCAGTCCGCGAGCTGCAGCGGCGGATCCCTCCGCCCCAGGCCCGAGCGGACATACCCCTGCCCGCTCCACTGCCCGCACATCTGGCAGCGGAGGTTGCAGGCGTTGGTCAGCGTGAATGACACGCAGGCCGGGAAGCCGGGAGCTGGAACTTGCACGGAAGGCAAAACACCGGGTTGATCGGCGACCCTTCAGTCAACCCGCGGATTGACCGGGTGGCAAGTTCCAGTCTTGCACCCGGGAAAGATCCCGAAATAAGTCGTCGTCATGCGATCCACTGCCCCGATCCGCCTCCGATTCCTGTTCAGCCTCGCCCTCGCGGGCGGCGGCCTCCTGCTGGCCGCCGCGGCGGCGGCGGCCCCGGCGCCCGAGGCCGAAGACCTCATGCCCCTGCCCTATCCCACGGCCGTCATGGACGTGATGCCAGGCGCCAAGCTGGCCCGGGTGACCT
>JBJKRV010000546.1:0-5869 GCA_046704465.1 Opitutaceae bacterium
GAATACGCTTGAGCGAACTTTGCACGGCAAGGTATCGTGCCGGGTTCAACCGTCATCTCCGCCATGATCGTCACGACCGCCCAACTCTTCAAACACGCCTACGGCAAGTACGCCGTCGGCGCTTACAACATCAACAACGCCGAGCAGGCGATGGGGCTCTTCCGCGGCTGCTTGCAGTCGGAGGCGCCGTTCATCATCCAGATCTCCAAGGGTGCGCGGAAGTACACCGACAAGCGCATGCTCGAGGCGATCATCCGCGCCGCCGAGCAGATCTTCCCCGACGCGATCTTCGCCGTCCACCTCGACCACGGCGACGAGGAGACGTGCTACGACTGCATCAAGTCGGGCTTCTACAGCTCGGTGATGATCGACGCCTCGCACGAACCGTTCGACCAGAACGTCGCGATCACCAAGCGCGTCGTCGAGGCCGCCCACCAGAAGGGCATTTCGGTCGAGGCCGAGCTCGGCATGCTCGGGGGAGTCGAGGAGGACATCAAGGTCGAGGAAGGCAACGCCTGCCTGACCAAGCCCGAGGAGGCCGCGAGCTTCATCAAGCTCACCGGCTGCGACTCGCTTGCCGCCGCGATCGGCACCAGCCACGGCGCCTACAAGTTCAAGGGCCGCCAGTCCCTGCACTTCGAGGTGCTGCGCGGCATCAAGGACCTGGTCCCGGGCTTTCCGATCGTGATGCACGGCAGCTCGAGCGTGCCCCAGGAGGAGGTCCAGCGCATCAACGGCGCCGGCGGCAAGCTGGCCAATGCGGTGGGCGTCGACATCAACGAATACCTTCCCGCCGCCAAGCTCGGCGTGACGAAGATCAACATCGACACCGACGGCCGCCTCGTCTGGACCCGCGTGCACCGCGAGTTCTTCCGCGACAAGCCCGGCGAGTTCGACTTCCGCCCCCCGGGGAAGATCTTCATGGAGGAATACGCCAAGTTCATCGCCAGCCGGAACGAGAAGCTCGGCTCGGCGGGCCAGTTGGCCGACCTCCGCAAGAGCCTGGGCAAGTAGCCCGGCCGCCCGCATCCATTTCAGGCCCGGCCCCGCGCCGGGCCTTTTTGCTTACGGCAGCCAGGGAAACTTCGCCGCGTCGGGCCGGCGCTTTTCGCGCTGCGCGCGGTGAAACTCCTTCGCCTCCTCCGTCATGTAGTAGAGCAGCGTCGCGTTGCCGGCCAGCTCCTGCACCCCCGTCTGGCCGTCCACGTCGGCGTTGAAGGCGCTCTTCAGGCAGCGGATGGCGAGCGGACTGTGCTGGAGGATTTCGCCGGCCCACTTCACCCCCTCGGCCTCGAGGTCCGCCACCGGCACGACGGCGTTCACCAGGCCCATGTCGAGCGCCTGCCGCGCATCGTACTGCCGGCACAGGTACCAGATTTCCCGGGCCTTCTTCTGCCCCACGATCCGGGCCAGATACCCGGAGCCGAAGCCCCCGTCGAAGCTGCCCATCTTCGGCCCGATCTGGCCGAACACGGCGTTGTCGGCCGCGATCGTGAGGTCGCAGACCAGATGCAGCACGTGACCGCCGCCGATGGCGTAGCCCGCGACCAGGGCGATCACCACCTTCGGCATCCCGCGGATCAGCTTCTGCAGGTCGAGCACGTTCAGCCGCGGCACCCCCGCCTCGTCCACGTAGCCCGCCGAGCCGCGCACGCTCTGATCGCCGCCGGCACAAAACGCGTATTTCCCGTCCGTGTGCGGTCCGGCGCCGGTCAGCAGCACCACCCCGACCTTCGGATCCTCCCGCGCGTCCGTGAAGGCGGCGTACATTTCCGAGACGGTCCTCGGCCGGAAGGCGTTCCGTTTCGCCGGCCGGTTGATGGTCACCCTGGCGACGCCGCCGGCCTTGTGGTATAAAATATCTTCATAACTCCCGGCTGTTTTCCACGTGGTGCTCATGCCGGCATCCTGTTTCATTTGCCGCCCTTGTCCACACGTTCGCACTGCGCTTCCCTCCGTCCGTTCCGAGGCTCGCCCTGGGGGCACAGACCGGCTCCAGAAACTGCTTGGCCCGCCGGCCCACTCCGCGCGAGGATAACCGGCTCATGACGTCGCCGGAACAAATGAGTCCCGGTCGCCGGGCCCAGTTCGCGCTGAGCCTCGGCGCCTTGGGCGTCGTCTTTGGCGACATCGGCACCAGCCCCCTGTACACGATGCGCGAGTGCCTGGCCCACATGCCGCCGATGGGGCACACGGCCGGGATCCTCGGCATCCTCTCGCTGATGTTCTGGACGCTCACCGCGGTCGTCACGATCAAGTACCTGGTGGTCGTGATGAAGGCCGACAACCGCGGCGAGGGCGGGATCTTCGCCCTGCTGGCGCTGAGCCGCACCGAACACGAGCGCACGACCGCCCGCGGCGTCGGCATCGTCACCCTCATCATCCTCTTTGGCGCCGCCCTGCTCTACGGCGACGGCGTGATCACGCCCGCGATCTCGGTGCTCGGCGCCGCCGAGGGCTTCACCACCCTGAGCCACTCCTTCGCCCCGTACATCGAGACCACCGCGTGCGTGATTCTGGCCCTGTTGTTCTGGTTCCAGTTCATGGGCACCAAGGCCATCGGCGGCGTGTTCGGCCCCATCATGGCGGTGTGGTTCACCGTGCTGGCGGTGCTGGGCTTCTGGCATATCTTCGAGGCCCCGGTCGTGCTGACCGCCCTCAATCCGCTGCTGGGGCTCCGGCTGCTGACGCTGCACCCGCATTACCTGATTCCCCTGCTGGGCGCCGTGGTCCTCACCATCACCGGCGCCGAGGCGCTCTATGCCGACATGGGCCACTTCGGCCGCCGGGCGATTGCCCAGGCCTGGCTGGGGCTGGCCTTTCCCGCGCTCGTCCTGAACTACTTCGGCCAGGGGGCCCACGCCATCGCGCATCCGACGGATCCGAACAACCCGTTCTTCGCGCTGGCGCCCGACGGCATGCCGCGGCTCCTCCTCATCCTCCTTTCCATCGTCGCCGCCGTCATCGCCAGCCAGGCGCTGATCTCCGGCACCTACTCGCTCACGCGCCAGGCCATCCAGCTCGGGTTCTTCCCCCGCCTGACGGTGATGCACACCAATCCGGACCAACGCGGCCAGATCTACATGCCGCTGGTCAATTCCGTCCTGGCCGTCGGCTCCATCGCCATGGTGCTGGGTTTCCATTCCAGCTCCAATCTCGCCGGCGCCTACGGCATCGCGGTCACGGGCACGATGGTCGTCACCACCATGGCCCTCTACCTCGTCATGGTGCGCAACTGGCGCTGGCCGGCCTGGCGGGGGCTCCCCCTCTGCCTCGCCTTCCTCGTCATCGACGTCACCTACTTCTATTCGAACCTGCACAAGTTCACCGACGGCGGGTGGCTGCCGATTGCGATCGCCGTGGCCATCCTGATCATCATGCACACCTGGAAGGTCGGCCGGACCGAGATCCAGGAAAAGGTCTACAGCGGCGCCATCACCGAACTCGAGCTGTCCGCCATCGCCCGCAGCAAATCGATCGTGCGCGTGCCCGGCAGCGCCGTCTTCATGGCCGCCTCCCCCCGGGGCGTGCCGCTCGCCCTGCTGCACCATCTCAAGTCGAACAAATGCCTGCAGCAGACCTCCGTGCTGCTCACCATCAGCTTCGAGGAGATCCCCGCGGTGCCGCCGGAGGAGCGCCTGATTCTCAACCACGAGGGCGAGGGCGTGTGGCGGGCCGTCGGCTATTACGGCTACATGGAGTCGCCCGACGTCGGGGCGCTCTGTGAGGAGCTCCGCCGCCGCGGCGTGCCGCTCAAGCCGGAGGAGGTCACCTTCTTCTTCAACCGCGAGATGATCCTGTCCGGCGGCAACGCCCGGATGTGGGAGTGGCAGAAGGCCTTCTACGCCTTCCTCAGCCGGAACGCGCGCCCGGTGAAGGACTATTACAAGGTCCTCCCCACCCAGGTGATCGAGATCGGGCTGCCCGTCCAGTTGTGACGTCCGCGCCCGGCGGGTTATCCCGGCCCCGCGAAAATTCCTCGCTGGACTCGCCCGGTTGCCGCTGCTGGCATGAGCCGTCCCCCGGGTCGCATGGATATGCTGGGCCACCGTTTCCTCCGGTATTTTCCGCCTGCGCACGCGAAGCGACTGGCCCGCGCCGCGCAGCGCATCGTGCTGCCGGCCGGCCGGGTCATCTTCGAGGAAAATGACGCCTCCGACGCCGTCTACCTCGTGCTGTCCGGCCGGGTCGAGATCCTCAAGCGCTCGTCCGGCGACCACTTCCAGACCCTCGCCACCGCGGGCGAAAACGACTATTTCGGCGAACTGGGGGTGCTCGACGGCAGCGGCCGGAGCGCGCGGGCCGTCACGCAGACCCGCGTCGTCGCGGCCCTCCTGCCCCGCGCCGTCGTACTCGAAGTGCTCGGCCAGTGCCCGTGGAAGACCACGATGGGCCTCTTCGTGCACGTGATCCAGAACCTGCGCGAGGCCGACGCGCGGTTCGTCCAGGAAGTCATTCGCAAGGAGAAGATCACGCTCATCGGCGAGATGGCGAACGGCATCCTGCACGATTTTCGCAGCCCGGTGACCTCCATCCAGCTCGCGCTCGGCACGATCAGCAAGCGCGGAGCCGACGAAGGCACGCGCACGGCGGTCGACATCATCGGGCGGCAGCTCAAGCGCATGGGCTCAATGGTGGAGGAGGTCCTCGAATATGCGCGCGGCGAGACGCGCCTGCAGCGCCGTCCGGTCGCCGTTCGCGATCTCTTGGCCGACCTGGTCGTGCTCAACGCCAATGCCGTGCGTGCCACCGGCGCGACCCTGCGCGTCTTTCCGGCGAACCTGACGCCGACGCTCGATCATGACCGCATGCTTCGCGTGTTGCAGAACCTGGTAAGCAATGCCCTCGAGGCCGTGAGCCGGAGGCGGGGCGGCATCGTCACCGTCTCCGCCCGCCGCCATGGGGGCGTCTGCCAGATCAATGTGCGGGACAACGGTCCCGGCATCCCAAAGGTGATTCTGGGCTCCCTTTTCCAGCCGTTCACCACCTACGGCAAGCGCGGAGGCACCGGCCTGGGACTGGCGATCGCCAAGGCCATCGTCGATGCCCACGGCGGCCGGATCACCTTCGAATCCCGCCGGGGCGCGGGCACGGTGTTCCATATTCAACTGCCGCTCCGGGCATGACGCCGCCGGCCGTTCATGCCGCCGGCGCGGCATCCGGGCCGCCGGACCCCTCCTGATGCGCACCACCCGCCTCGAAGCGTTCAGCGACGGCGTCCTCGCCATCATCATCACGATCATGGTGCTGGAGATGCGGGTGCCCCGGGGCGCCACCCTGGCGGACCTGCGGCCGGTGCTTCCTCTCTTCCTCAGCTACGTGCTCAGCTTCGTCTACCTCGGCATCTACTGGAACAACCATCACCACATGCTGCATGTGACGCGACGGGTGACCGGCGGGGTGCTCTGGGCCAACCTGCACCTGCTGTTCTGGCTCTCGCTCATCCCGTTTGTGACCCTTTGGATGGGCGAGAATCATTTCGCCGCGGCGCCGACGGCGCTTTACGGCGTGATCCTGCTGCTGGCGGCGATCGCCTATTTCGTCCTCCAAAACGCGATCCTCGCCTGCGAGGGCCGGGACTCGCTCCTGGCGCGGGCGATCGGGCGCGACCTGAAGGGCAAGCTCTCGCCCATCCTGTACGCCTTCGCGATCCCGCTCGCGTTCGTGTGCCAGTGGATCGCCGGCGCCATCTACGTGCTGGTCGCGTTGATCTGGCTCGTCCCCGACCGCCGCATCGAACGCGCGATCCGGGCCGAACGGGGATCCTCCGGCTGACTGCCGTCCCGGCTCAGGACGCGAGCGCCCCCTCGGCCGCCACGGACGCCGCCTGCATCAGGTCGCGCCGGAACGCCGCGTCCCGCTTCCGGTC
>JBJKRV010000547.1:0-8043 GCA_046704465.1 Opitutaceae bacterium
GGCATCGGACTGAGCCCGAATGCCATCTCCGTGCGCGGTCCGGGTCAGGGCCTCACCGGATATGATTACCTCGGCGGCACCGGTTCGCTCTCGACGCCGCTGGCATTTCCGGGGTCAAGCACCCGCCCGACTGGAAGCGATGCCCGGACCATCCAGGTCGTCATTACCGCCACCAACCAACTCACGGTATACCTTGAGGTTGGGACGAGCGGCCAATTTGTGCCTCTCTACTCAGTCGACCTTTCCGGTTACAGCCGGCCGGGCCAGCTGGTCATGGGCTTCACCGGCAGCACCGGCGGCTCCACCGATATCCACGAGATTCAGAACGTGAGTCTATCGAGTGTGGCCGCCAATCTCTGGACCAATGCCGCCGGGACCAGCGTGTGGGGTTCCACCGGGGCAAACTGGAACGGCACCACCGCGCCGGCCACGGGAGCGGATATCCTGCTTGATAATACCTACGTCAATTCGGCGCAGACGATCGATGTCGGCCAAAACCGGATCGTCCGCTCGCTCCAAGTCGATGCGCCCTTCGCCTACACGCTGAACAACGGCAGCCTTGAGTTCAACAACGAGGGCATCCTTGGCCCCTCGGGAATTCTCGTTTCGCAGACGCACGGATCGGCGACCCAGACCATCAACTCCAATCTGATCGCCGACAATGCGATCGAGATCAGCAATGGAAGCGCCGGCACCCTGAACCTGACCGGGAGCCTCGCCACCAACGGCAACACGGTGACGGCTGACGGCACGGGCAATACCACTCTTTCCGGCGTGATCTCGGGAGGGGGCAACCTCGTCAAGAACGACAGCGGGAAGGTGACCCTTTCGGGTGACAACTCGTATTCGGGCGGCACCACACTGAATGCGGGGACCCTGACTGCGGATCACAACAACGCACTGGGCACAGGCGGCCTGACCATCAACGGCGGCACCCTCGCGTCCGACCAGAACAGCACGGTATCCAACGCGATCTCGCTCCAGGGAAATGCCGGGCTCTCCAACATCACGACCGCCGGCAGTCTTACCCAGACCGGTGGCAGCTACACGCTGAACATGAATGGGGCGACGCAAGCCGGCACGGTCAACCTCTCCAACAATAATACGGCGCGGACGCTGACGATCGAAGTCGACAACGGCACCTCGACCATAGCCGGCGCCATTCAGAACGGTGGCACGGCCGCCAGTGGACTCACCAAGACCGGACAGGGAACTCTGGTGCTGTCGGGTGCCAACACCTATAGCGGAACCACCACCCTTGGCGCCGGCACGGTCCAACTCGGAGCATCGAACCGGATCAGCGACAGTTCCGACGTAGCGTTTAACGGCGGCACCCTCAACCTCGCCGGATTCTCCGACAAGGTGGGCAACATTTCGATCGGAGCCAACAGCACTTTGGATTTTGGCTCCACCAGCGGCGCCAACGCTTTTCTGTTCAACAACCTGACTTCGGCCTCGGGGGTGCTGACAATTAACAATTGGGAACAGGGGTTGGATACCCTCGGCACCCCGATCAGCGGCATCAGCACGACGTTGCTCAGCTCCTTCTATTTCTCCGGCTACGGCTCCGGCGCGACGGAGGCGACCAGCCTGTTGAATACGGTGCTTGGCAACGCTTATGCCATCACTCCGACGTCGATCAACTGGAGCCTCTGGACCAGTCCGTCAGACTCCCGTTGGAGCCGGTCCTCCAATTGGAGCACGTCGTATTATCCGGATTCAAGGAACGGATGGTCCCGGGCGTATGCCGAGTTTGGCACCGGTGCCCAGACCAGTGTGGATTTGAATCGGGGAATCACGCTGAACGGTCTCCGCTTCGATTCGGGTGCCGCGGGTTATACCGTGACGGGCTCGAACACCCTGACGATGAGCGGGCCGTCTGCATCCAGTGTGGCATTTATCCAGCAGCAATCGGCCAATGATCAGACTCTCTCGTTCTCCACCCTCAACCTGGCAAACAATACCGTGGCTGATGTCACCGGATCCGGCAACCTGGTCGTTGGTGCGAGCCTCACCGGATCGTCGAATCTGGTGAAGGAGGGCACCGGCGGACATCTGATCCTGTCAGGAAACAACGGCAATTACAGTGGCAACGTCTACGTCAACAACGGAACGCTCGAGATCCAAAGCAACAATGCCTTGGGCTCCGGCACCGGAACGACCACGGTCTCCGATGGCGCGACCCTGGCGGTCAGCCACAACATCAGCTCCGGAGAAAACATCAGTCTCGGGGGGATGGGGGCAGGCGCCAGCGGCGCGATCGAGAATCTCTCGGGCACCAACACCCTCTCCGGCACCCTGACGTTGAACGACTACAGCCGAATCAATTCGGACTCGGGAACACTCAATATCGCGGGCAACGTCACCGCCGGCACCGGGGCAAATCTTGTCCTTGGCGGATCTGGCAACACCAACATCAGCGGCACGATTGCGACCGGCTCGGGCTCGGTCACCAAGGATGGAAGCGGGACCGTGACGCTTTCGGGGTCGGGCGCCAACACCTACACGGGCAATACCACGGTCAATGCCGGCACACTGGTCCTACAAAAGACCGCCGGCGTGAACGCCATTGGCGGCGACCTGGATATCGAGGGCGGCGTTGCCCGGCTTGGCGCCTCCAACCAGCTCGCCGCGAGCACTGCCGTGACCGTGAATGGCAGCGGAACCTTCGATCTCAATGGCAACAACCAGGCGGTCGCCCAGCTGGCCGGCAGCAGCGGCACCGCTGCAGTTACACTTGGTTCCGGAACCCTGACCGTCAGCGGGAGTGGCGGCTCCAGCTACGCCGGCTCGATCTCCGGGGGCGGCTCACTCGTCAAGGCCGGATCCGGTGAACTCGATCTTGCAGGCGCCAGCTCCTACTCGGGAGGTACGAGCCTGCAAAATGGCATTCTGGCGCTCAGCAATGGCTCCGCCCTCGGGTCCGGTGCCGTGTCGGTGGCCAACGGCGGCAATCTTCAGCTTCAAGGCAACATCACCTTGGCCAACAACCTGAGCCTGAGCAGCAATGGAACCTATGCTGGTGACGGCGCTGTCGAGAGCTATACCGGAACCAATACCGTCTCCGGAAGCGTCACATTGACAGGCGACAGCCGCGTGCAATCGGATGCCGGCAGCACGCTGGATCTGACCGGAAGCGTCGACAACGGCGGCCACACTCTGAATGTCGGCGGTACCGGCGCCACCTCAATCAGCGGTGTCATTTCCGGCGCCGGTGGCCTGACCAAGGACGGGACCGGCACCCTGGTGCTTGCCGGAGCCAACACCTACACCGGCGGGACGTCCGTCAATGCCGGCACGCTCCGCCTCGGAGCTTCCGAACGCATCGCCGACAACTCCGCAGTTTCGGTCGCATCCGGCGCCACCTTCAACGTCAATGGCTACACCGAAACCATCGGTTCACTTTCCGGTGCTGGCACACTGCAACTGGCCAGCGGCACTCTGATCGTCGGGTCGGGCAACGCCTCCTCCGCGTTCTCGGGATCCTTCACCACCGGCGACACTGGAATCTTTGAGAAGGTCGGCACGGGCACGCTCGCATTTGGCAACGGGATGAACCTGTCCTCCGGAAGTTTGGTGTTGAGTGGCGGGACCCTCGACTTGGGCGGCTTCGCATCGACATTCAAATCGCTCACCGTCACCGGAAACTCGACACTGGATTTCAGCGGCACGTCGATTCTGAATCTCAGCTCGGTTACCGTGGATTCGGGGGTCACCCTGACCGTCACCAACTGGTCGGACACGGTTGACTATTTCTATTCCCTGTTGAATCCCGGCAGCGCCAACCTCGGACGCGTTGTCTTTGCCGGATTTCCGGCCGGAAGCACGAACTGGCAGTCGTTCGACAACGAGATCACGCCGGTCCCTGAGCCCGGGACTTACGGCTTCCTGTTCATGTCACTCGGTCTCGGGTTTGTTGCTTGGCGGCGTCGGAACCGACGACTTCGTCGAGCGGCATCGATGGGCGCCTGAACAAGGACCGGGGACGACGGTGCGGTTGGCGCACGATCACGCCCTGGCGGCGTGCGCACCGCGTGTTTCGCGCGGCTCCTCAATCGGAGTTCGGACCCGGGAAGTCAGCAGGTCGTGGGCCCGGTGCAAGGTGATCACATCCGGCGATCTTGCCGAAGATGCCAGGTGCCTTGCTGCGCGAAGGTCGACTGCCATGCCCGGCGATCGTCGACACACGCATACACATTAGCCTGATATTTAACCACTTAGTTGACCTGATAATCCGGGGTCAGAACACGATCCCGTTTCGCAGACGCTTTGCACTCGCTCATTTGTCATCTGCCATTCATCATCCTCTTCCCGCAAGCCCGACCAGAACCTTCAATGCGATGAGCGCTTGTGGACACGAACAGTTCCGCTGGGTGGCGACGACCGTTAAGGGCGCGCTGATCGCGGGGTGTGCGTTGTTGATGTTTCCGCTACCGCTGCGGGCTCAAGCCGTTCTGTACTGGGACACCACGAGCAGCACCTGGAGCACAAAGGGGAAATATAAGAACTGGAGTCAAAGTCCGGGTGGAGGCAGCGACGTGGCGTGGTGGTCGGGCTCCGACGCTTACTTCACCTCGAGCGCCGTCAGTCCGGGCGCGTACACGGTGACCCTTGATGGGACGCAAAACCTCGGCAACCTCAGCTTCGAGAGCGGCAACTTCACTGTAGCTGGCAGCAGCCTCAATTTCGTCAACGCCAGCCCGTCCATCGATGTGGCGCCGGGCATCACGGCCACCGTGAGTTCCAATCTGACGGGAGCCTCGAGCTCCTTGAGCAAGACCGGTGGCGGCACGCTCGTCATTTCAGGTACCAACACGTATACGGGGGCAACAAACATAACGGCCGGCACGCTGCGGATCGGAGCCGCCAGCGCAGTCCCCGGCGCCACCGCCGTCACGGTGTCCGGCGGCGCGAACTTCGACCTCAACGACATCACTACGACGGTCGGATCGATCTCGGGTGCCGGCGCCATCGCACTGGGTACCGCCGCGCTCACGGCCGGCGCCGACAACACGTCCACGACATTTTCGGGGGTAATCTCGGGCACCGGCGGTCTTACAAAGGCTGGCTCCGGCAACCTGACGCTCGCCGGAGCCAATACCTATACTGGCGGCACCACCGTCAACGCGGGCACGCTGAGTCTCGGAGCGTCAGAACGAATCGCGAATGGTGCGCCGGTAAGCGTGGCAGCCGGAGCCACCCTCAACCTCAACGGATACACCCAGACCGTCGGCTCGTTGACCGGAGCTGGCACCCTCCGATTGGCTAGCGGCACCCTGATCGTCGGCTCAGGCAATGTGTCCTCGACCTTTTCGGGTTCGTTCGCCGCCGGCGACACCGGCGTTCTTGAGAAGTCGGGCTCGGGCACGCTCACCTTCGGCACCGGGATCAATCTGGCGTCAGGAGGCCTGGTGTTGAACGGCGGCACCCTCGATCTGGGTGGCTTCACCTCCAGCTTCAACTCGCTGACCGTAACCGGGAACTCAACGCTCGATTTCAGCGGTGCTTCGATCCTCAACTTGAATTCGCTCACCGTGAATTCCGGGGTCACCCTCACGGTCTCCAACTGGGCTGAGACGGTGGATTATTTCTATTCTCTCCTCAACCCCGGCAGCACAAATCTCGGGCGCATCGTCTTTGTCGGATTCCCGGCCGGCAGCGCGAACTGGCAGGCTTGGGACCGGGAAGTCACGCCGGTTCCCGAGCCGACCGCCGAAGGTGTGCTCCTGATGCTGGTCGGGCTGATGACGGTTGGTCCGGTGTACCTTCGCAAACGGCGCCACCGCCAGTGACCCGGCGCCGCAGCGCGGTCGGCCCGACTTGCCGGCGCGGCCGCCGCCTACTTGCCGATTCCGAAGGTCTGAAAGCCAATTTCGCGCAGGCGGGCCAAATCAAGGATGTTGCGACCGTCAAAAATCGAGGCGGGCTTTGGCATGGACGCGTGAATCCGCGCGTAATCCAGCCGCCGGAATTCGTCCCATTCGGTGAGAATCGCTATCGCGTGGGCGTCATGACACGCCTCATAGGCGTCCCGGGCGATCGCCAACCGATCGGCGGGCGGACGCCCCAATTCCCGCTGAATATCCTCGGCGGAAACCTTCGGATCGTACACCGCCAGCCGCGCGTGCTCGGCCAAAAGGTCGCGGCAGACCGCGATCGCCGGCGATTCCCGCACGTCGTTGGTGTTGCGCTTGAAGGCGAATCCCAGGATGGCGATTTTCTTGTCGGTGACCGTGTTGAACAGCCCGTTGACAATCCGCGCGGTGAACCGCCGCTTCTGGTGGTCGTTCATACGCACCACGTGCTCCCAATAGGCCGCCTCCTCGGGCAGCCCGAAGTGCTCGCACAGGTACACCAGGTTCAGGATATCCTTCTGGAAGCAGGACCCGCCAAAGCCGATCGACGCCTTGAGAAACTTCGGCCCGATGCGGCTGTCTCGGCCGATGACGTTCGCCACCTCGTCCACGTCCGCGCGCGTCGCCTCGCAGACCGCGGAGATCGAGTTGATCGACGAGATGCGCTGCGCCAGGAAGGCGTTCGCCACCAGCTTGGACAGCTCCGAGGACCAAAGGCTCGTCGTGATAATCCGCTCCCGGGGGATCCAGGTCGCGTAGATGTCCGCCAGGGCCTTCACTGCGGCATCGCCCGCCGGAGTGCGCTCGCCGCCGATGAGCACGCGGTCCGGACTCTGCAGGTCCTCGACCGCCGTCCCTTCGGCCAGGAACTCGGGATTCGACAGCACCTGGAAGCTGACCCCGCGTTTGTTTGCCGCCAGGATCGCCGAGATCGATTCCGCGGTTTTGACCGGGATCGTGGATTTTTCGATGATGATCTTCGGCGAATCGGCATGCTCGGCGATGGTCCGCGCCACCGATTCGACAAAACTGAGATCCGCCGCCCGCCCCGCCCCCAGACCGTAGGTTTTTGTCGGCGTATTGACGCACACGAAAATCATGTCCGCCCCTTTGATTCCACCCGCCACGTCGGTGGAGAACAAAAGGTTCCGTCCGCGCACCCGGCGGACGACCTCCTCCAGCCCCGGCTCGTAGACCGGAAGCCGGTCCGAGTTCCATGCCGCAATGCGCGCCGCGTTCATATCGACGACCGTGACGCGCGTTTCCGGACATCGATCCGCGATGATTGCGGTGGTCGTTCCCCCGACATATCCGGCGCCGATGCAGCAGATGTTCATAAGGCGATTTCCGCGTGAAGTCTGCGGGTTGCCCGTCACAATCCAAGGCGTATTTTCCAGACGGACGCGCGACTTGCCGCGGCGGCCCTTGTACCCGCGCCGCGTGTATTTGTTCCCTCCACTCAGGCGCCGCGGGCGCCGAATTCCGCCGCCACCCGGCTGAATCTCGCCGCCGCTTCGCCGAGTCGCACCTCGTCCAGGACCCCGAAGCTCAACCGCAGGCAATTCCTGGCCGGGCGGTCGCCAAAACAGAGTTCACCGGGAACGTAGATCACGCCTTCGCCGATGCACGCGCGGCAAAACGCCGACCCCAGTCCGGTCTCCAGTGCCGGAGGCGCCTCCAGCCAGAGGTACAACCCTCCTTCCGGCGCACGCCATCGCCACCCCCGCTCGACGATTCGACCGGCCCGCAACGCCTCATGAAGGGCGTTCATCTTGCGCTCGTACGCCGACCGGATCACGGCCAGATGCCGGTCATAGCCGCCCGTGCCCAACACCCGCTCCAGGACCGCCTGATTGCAGTTGGCACTACCGAAATCCTGATGCCCTTTGAGATGGAGCATCCGCTCCAGCCACTCTTCATCCGTGCAGAAGCCGTAGCCGATCTTCAAACCCGTCGCGAAGGTCTTCGTCAGGGTGCCGAGATAAAGCCGGGGGAAATCGCCCCACGCCGGCAGTCCGATCACCCCGTGGGCCGCGGGCGGGGTGCGGAAATACAGATCGCGATACGCCGCGTCTTCGATCACAGGCAGACGCAGGCCCCGCTCCGCAAGGACTGCGGCCAGATCCGTCTTCTCCTCCGCGCTCAGGCTGCGTCCGGTCGGATTCGAGAAATAGCTCACAAAATACAC
>JBJKRV010000548.1:0-2507 GCA_046704465.1 Opitutaceae bacterium
CCTCCGCCTGCCCACGTTGGTAATCCAGCAGCGCCTGCCGCAATTCGGGAATCGCTGCAAAAAACGAGACGTTCTCGTTCACCTCGCGGCTGCGAATCTCGGCCCCGGCTTTCCTCCCGTTGATTTCCATCTCGGCGCGGCGGCCAGACACCCGGGTGCCGAAGGTCAGGGTGGCCAGCGCGGTGCGCACGCTGGGCACGTCTGCCGCGCTCACGCCCCGCCGGAGCAGTTCGGCCGTCACCGCGCGATAGAACGAGCCGGTGTCGACGTGCAACAGGTGGAACCGTTTGCTGAGCGCCTCGGCGGTCGAGGATTTCCCCGACGCCGCCCCGCCGTCGATCGCCACGATGATGAAGTCAGCCGGCTTCATCGGTTGGCGTGGGTTTGCTGCCGGACCGAATCCAGGACGGCAAAGAAGTCCGGAAAGGTCTTGGCGCAGCAGGCCGGGTCCTTGATGCGCAGCCACGGCCGGCCGTCGCCGAGCAGATCGCGACAGCCGAGGATGGCAAAACTCATGGCGAAGCGGTGATCACCGTAGGTCTCGATGTCGATCGGACCGCCAGCCGCGCGCTGTCGCAACTCGTCCAGCTGGGGCGTGACGGTCAAGGCGTCGGGCTCCTCGACCACCTCCTGCCCCAGCCGGCGCAACTCGCGCGCCGCGCCGGCCAACCGGTCGGTCTCCTGCTTGCGGGTGTGCCCGATGCCCGAAATGCGGGTCGGACCGCCAAGCAGCGGCGCGATCGCGGCCAGCGTCAGAAAGGTGTCCGAGAACGCGTTGAAGTTGGCCGCGACTCCGCTCGTCCGGCCTGCGATTGCGATCCACGCCTCTTCTCCGGGTGGACGATCGACCGGATTGGACTCCAATCCCACCGTACGCAAAACATCCACGAAGGCGACATCCCCCTGCAGGCTTTTCGCGGACTTGAATCCGTGCAGACGGATGCGTCCGCCCGCGCTCAAGGGCAGGGCCAGGAAGTAGCTGGCGGCCGTGGCATCGGCTTCGACATGATATTCACCCGGTCTTTCGGCGAACTGAACGAGCATCTTCTCGGTCATCGCCACGAACGGGCGCGAGACCGTCTCGCCGCGACACCGTACCTGAAGCCGCGCCCGCGCATGCGGTGCCACCATCAGCAGCGCCGACAGCAATTGCGAGCTCTCGGAGGCATCCAGCTCGACCTCGCCACCCGCCAATCCCGCCGTACGTAGCGTGAACGGCAGGCTCCGCGCCGTCGGCTTCGCCCCCTGCGCAGCAAGGGCATCGAGCAACGGTCCGATGGGCCGGCGGCGCATCGCCTCGTCACCGTCGAAATGGTAGACGCCCCCGTCCCGCAGGCAGACCAGGGCCGTCAGGAAACGCGCCACGGTGCCGGCGTTGCCCACCTCGATCCGGGCCTCGCGCGCGGGAATCTCGCCGCCGCGTCCGGCGATCCGGATCTCGCGGACGTGATCGTCGGATTCGACGCTGAAACCGAGCGAGCGCAGACCGTCCATCATCAGTTGCGTATCGCGGCTGAACAGTGCGTTGCGGATCGCGACCGTCCGGTTGCTCAGCGCCGCCAGCACGAGGGCGCGGTTTGTGATGCTCTTCGATCCCGGCAGCGTGACATCGCCCCGCGTGGGCTGCGTAAAGGGTACGATTGGCAGGGGATCGACCATCCGGCGGGCAGATTCACTCATGCCCGAGTCTCCGCCAAGCGAATTGCGTCAGGCCAATCGTGACGTGACGGTCAGGGGCGGAATCCGTGCCGGTAGTCCCGGCCGCGCTCGAGGCGGGTCCGGATTTCCGGAAAGTCCCCGTTGGCCAGGGCCGTCTGGAACGCATGCAACTCGTCCTGGAAACCCCGCAGCGCGCGCAGGACCTCCTCGCGATTCTGCCGCAGAATGTCCATCCACATGGCCGGATCGCTGCCGGCGATGCGCGTCGTATCACGCAGCCCGCCGCCGGCGTAATTTCTCCACGCGGGATTGCGGCCCGCCAGGTGGTCGCACAGGGCGGTGGCAATGACCTGCGGGAGATGGCTGATGTGGGCGACGATCTCGTCGTGGGCATCCGGGCCGACGGTGACGACCTCCGTCCCCAGCTCGTGCCAGAATTGCACCACCGTCCCGACGGCGCCGGCATCCGCGTCCGGCAGCGGCGTGACAAAACACACGCGGCCCTCAAACAGGTGGTCGGTCGCATGCTCCCATCCCGACTTCTCCGAACCCGCCATGGGATGCGCCCCCACGAAGTGGACACCGCCCGGCACGGCGGCCCGGCATCGCCGCGCGATCTCGCCTTTGACACTGCCAACATCCGTGACGACCGCGCCAGATGCCAGCGACGGTCCGATCGTCTCGGTCAGCGAAATGATGGCCTCGACCGGGGCGGCGATCACCACCAAGCCCGCCGACCGGACGGCCTCCCCGGCCGTGTCGGCCACCGTGTCGCACCATGCCTGCTCGCGCAATCGCGCCCGGCTCTCGGGCCGGCGTGACCAGACGACGATGCGGCGCGCCAGTTG